>CAYVBN010000494.1:0-1844 GCA_964449645.1 uncultured Hyphomicrobiales bacterium | reverse complement strand
TTGCACACTCCGCCAGGAAGGCTCGCCTGAACCTGTGTGTCGTTCGAGCCGACAAAGAAACGTGCCGGGCCATGCGCTCGCCGTTAGCCGCCGGGTAACCGGAGCCGCCTAGAATGGGCGCAAAAGGGACAGGGAGAGTTCAATGTCGCGTGCAGGCACCCGCGCCGCCCCGCAAGGCCCGGCTTCGGCGATCGTTCCGACGGGCGGCGTTTCCGATTTCGCCGGTCTTGTGAAGATCATCGAGCAGGCGCCGATCGTGGTGCCCGAGCTTGCGACCGCGGCGCTCAACGAGGTGCTCAACGGCGTGATCACCGGGGAGGGGCCGACCACCAGGGGCCGCGCTCACTTCTCGCGCACCGTCGACGCCGAGGACGCGGCTCTGTGCGGGCGCATCCTGGTCGCCGCGGGCGGACGGGACGGCGCGCCGGTTACCCGGCAGGAAGCCGATGTCCTGTTCGACATCGACGCGGCCGGAACCGAACGGCTGGACGACGGGCGCTTCGACGACCTGTTCGTCAAGGCGGTCGCGCACCATGCGCTGGCGGCGGCCGGGCGTCCGGTTCCTCCGCGCGACATCGCGCTTGCGCCGTCGACCCCGCTCTCGTCCTGGGCCTCGCCGCAACCCTTCGCCGACGTCGACACCGAGATCCTGCAGTGGATCGCCTCGCACGTGAAGCGCAAGACGCGGCCGAGCGGTTCGCTCCTCGCCATCGCGGTGTTCGTGATCGGGGCGGCCGCGTCTCCGATGGCGCAGTCCATCGCCGCGTTGTTCGACCTCACCGCGTAAGCCCCTCGATCGGTCGCGCAGCCGGCTCGATTGACTTTGCTGCGCTGCGGCCGCTAAGCCGGGTGGACCAGTTCGCGGGGTCCGTCCGGGCATGTTCAAGCGCATCCTGATCGCCAATCGGGGCGAGATCGCCTGCCGGATCATCAAGACTGCGCGGCGCATGGGCATCGAGACGGTCGCGGTCTATTCCGAAGCCGACCGCGATGCGCTGCACGTCGCAATGGCCGACGAGGCGGTGCCGATCGGTCCGGCGCCGGCGGCGCAAAGCTATCTCGTCATCGACACCATCGTCGCGGCGTGCCGCAAGACCGGGGCGCAGGCCGTGCACCCGGGCTATGGCTTTCTCTCCGAGCGCGAGGCATTCCCGCTCGCGCTCGCGCGCGCCGGCATTGTGTTCATCGGGCCGAATGCCCGGGCGATTGCCGCCATGGGCGACAAGCTCGAGAGCAAACTGACGGCCGCCAAAGCGGGCGTGTCGACGGTCCCGGGCCATCTCGGCACGATCGAAGACGACGCGCAGGCGCTCGCGATCGCCGAGCAGATCGGTTTCCCGGTCATGATCAAGGCCTCGGCCGGCGGCGGCGGCAAGGGCATGCGCATCGCGCATTCGCGCGCGGAGGTCGCCGAAGGTTTCGCCCGCGCGCGCTCGGAGGCGAAATCCTCGTTCGGAGACGACCGCGTCTTCATCGAGAAGTTCATTGTCGATCCGCGCCATGTCGAGATCCAGGTGCTCGGCGACAAGCACGGCAACGTCGTCCATCTCGGCGAGCGCGAATGTTCGATCCAGCGCCGCAATCAGAAAGTCGTCGAGGAATCGCCGAGCCCGCTGCTCGATGCCGCGACGCGCCGGAAAATGGGCGAGCAGGCGGTCGCGCTGGCGCGTGCGGTCGGCTACGACTCGGCCGGAACCGTCGAGTTCGTCGCCGGGCAGGACCGCAGCTTCTATTTCCTCGAGATGAACACCCGGCTGCAGGTCGAACATCCGGTGACCGAGCTCGTCACCGGCATCGATCTGGTCGAGCAGATGATCCGCGTCGCCGCCGGCGAGAAGCTCAGG
>CAYVBN010000493.1:0-2505 GCA_964449645.1 uncultured Hyphomicrobiales bacterium | reverse complement strand
CACCTGGATCCTGGTGGCCAAGGCCTTCAAGGAAGCGCCGCCAACGGACTTCAACGAGCGGCTTTATGGGGCGGGCGCCGACGGGCTGCTCGATCTCCTACGCGAGACCGGCCGCAAGGCGCATTCGCTCCTCGTGGTCGGCCATAATCCGGGCCTGCAGGAGCTTGCGGTCCGGCTGATAGCCTCCGGAGAGCTCGCGGCGCGCGAGCGGCTGCACGAGAAGTTGCCGACCGCCGGCCTCGTGGTGATCGATTTCCCGTTCGACGACTGGACGAAGCTGCATCCGCAGGCGGGCCGGCTCGACCGGTTCGTCACGCCGCGTTCGCTCGCCACTGCGACCGATTGAGGCGGACGGCCGAACGGGATCTCACTCCCCTTCCCCGAACGTGGCAAAATGGATGCTGGCTGCGAAGGGGGAACGTCATGTTCAAGCGGATTCTGGTACCTGTCGACATCGCCGACGCCGAGCTCGCCAAGCCGGCGATCGCAACCGCCGTGTCGCTCGCGCGCGCCGCCGGCGGGCAGGTCCGGCTGCTCAACGTCCTGCCGATGACGCCCGTGATGCTCGCCGAATACGTTCCGCCCGATTTCGACGCGCAGCAGCGCCGGTCGGCGGAAGAAGCGCTGACGATCATCGCCCGCGAGAGCGGGCTCACACCCGATCAGGTGAGCACGGTCGTGCGCCAGGGCGGCATTTATCACGAGGTGCTCGAGGAGGCGAAGGTGATGCAGGCCGACCTCGTGGTCATGAGCTCGCACCGGCCGGCGATGAAGACCTACTTCCTCGGCTCGAACGCCGGCCACGTCGTGCGCTACGCTAAGTGCTCGGTGCTGGTCGTACGGCGCTGAACGCGCGCATTCGTTCCGTTCACGTCCGCGGCAGGACTTCCATCGGCAGGGCCTCGGGCCGATAGCGGCGCGGACGGTTGCGCTGGAAGAACGATCCCGCTTGCCAGAGAAAGACTGCGAGGAATCCGCCGACGAAGACGGCGGCGGCCCAGGCCGCGATTTCGAGCGCGCGGACGACGAGGAACGACAGTCCGAGCGAGACCGCGACGAAGACGACGAGTCCGGGCCAGTAGATGAACGCAGGTGATCCGGTCTCGAACGACACGGTGGCGCGGCTTTCGGCGATGCGGCGATGAAGCTCGCGGAGAAATCCGACGTACTTTTCGTCCTGCGGCTCCTGCTCGACCATGCTGCGCCACGATGTGGAGACGATCTCGAGCTTCGGCTGTCCGCGCGCCCACACCTCGGCGATGAACCGGTTGGTCTGCAGAGTGAGAGGACGAAACGACAGACGCACGCGGCGGATGTCGCCATAAGGCGTGCGGCCGGACCGCGATCCCTTGCGCCATTCGAGCGCATCCGTCGCGAGCCGGAGCTCGACCGGCGCACCGAGGAGCGAGGGCCGATAGGAATACGTTACATCCGTGCATGTGCCGGAAGCCGAAGATAGCTCCGTCGCGTCTCCGCCGGCGCGCATCAATTCCCCTCCCTCGATCCCGATCGTCCGGGAAGCCCATAGACGAACCGGAACGCTCCGCAAGATCGGCCGGCGTAGCGCGGACGCCGATGCGATCGCGCGCCATCAACATTGCGGATTCGATCATGTACGGAGAGGAGCAACGCCGACAAGAAGAGACCCCGGACGCGTTTAAACGCCGGGGTCACGGGACCAGACGACCTCGCCTTGGGGGGACTGTCGGGGGGTAGCGGGGCCGCCTAGCCCTCCGTGATTCAACCATACCTAATGCACCCAGTTCCGGCCTGCGTCCGCTTGTCCCATCGTCAATTCGTCGTACGCCGCAGGGATCGCGACGTGTGTGCGATGTCGCTTCGCCGCGCTGCGCACATGCGCTAAGTCGTGCTGCCTGCACGCGGTTCGGGGACCGCACGCGCCGTGCCCGGCGCTGCAGTTCCCGCTGCAGCGAACGCGATCTCACACGGCCTCACGAACGTTCAAGAAATCGTGCATGCCACGCCTCAATCTTCCACGAGCTCGCGGTACATCACCAGCGCATCGACGTACCCGCGCTGCGGATGGAGAAATGCGCGCGGCAGGCGTCCGACCGCCGCGAAGCCGAGGCTCTCCCACAGGCGCACGGCGCCTTCGTTGCTGGCGACCACGAAGTTGAACTGCATCGCGCGGAATCCGCACTCGCGCGCGTGCGCGAGCGAGTGCAAACACATAGCGCGGCCGACGCCCTGCCCGCGCGCGGCCTCCAGCGTCGCGTAGCCGCAATTGGCGACATGCGCTCCTCCGCCCTGCTGGTTCGCACGCAGGTAGTACGTGCCGACGACGGTCCCATCCTGCTCGGCGACGAACACCTCGTGCGCGCGCGCCGTCCAGTAGGCGAGCGCCGCCGCGCGGCTCATGTCGGACGGAAGCGCGTAGGTGTCGGCGCGCCGGATAACCGGACGCAGAATGCGCCACAGAGCCGGTTCATCGCCTTTGCGGGCGCGGATCATTACCGCCATCCGCTCTCCCTCCCCCAGAAATCC
>CAYVBN010000492.1:0-4685 GCA_964449645.1 uncultured Hyphomicrobiales bacterium | reverse complement strand
GCTCCCCGTCGTCCATCAGAGATTTGCCTGCAGCGCGCGCACGAAACTGGAAAGCCCGGTCTGCCGCTCGCGCTTGAGGCGCTCCGCCGCCAGGATCGCCCGCACCTCGGCGAAGGCGCGATCGAGATCGCGGTTGACGATCACGTAGTCGTACTCCGCCCAATGGCTCATCTCGTCCGCGGCTTTCGCCATGCGCGAGCGGATGACGCTTTCGGAATCCTGGGCGCGGATCGTCAGCCGCCGTTCGAGCTCGGGGATCGATGGCGGCAGCACGAAGACGGAGACGAGATCGCTGCGCGCCTTCTCACGAACCTGCTGCGTGCCCTGCCAGTCGATGTCGAACAGGACGTCGCGCCCGGCCTCGAGCGCGCGCGTGACCGGAGCACGAGGCGTTCCGTAGCAGTTGCCGAACACCTCGGCCCATTCGAGCAGTTCACCCTGCGCGGCCATCTGGTCGAAACGGGCACGGTCGATGAAATGATAGTGCCGGCCGTCGATCTCACCCGGACGCTGCGGCCGCGTCGTCACCGAAATGGACAGGTCGACGTCGGGGTCCGCTTCCAGCAGCATGCGCGACAGCGTCGTCTTGCCCGCGCCCGACGGCGAGGAGAGAACGAGCATCAAGCCGCGGCGCGCGACACCGCCTTCACCGTGCTCCGAACCCCCGCTCATCCCCCTACTCCAGATTCTGCACCTGCTCGCGGAACTGCTCGACCACGTTCTTGAGCTCGAGCCCGATATTGGTGAGTTCCACGTCGTTCGATTTGGCGCACAGCGTATTGGTCTCGCGATTGAGCTCTTGGGCCAGGAAGTCGAGCCGGCGTCCGACAGCACCGCCCTGCGCGAGTAGATGCCGGGCCTGAGCCACATGCGCTTCGAGACGGTCGAGCTCCTCGCGGACGTCCGCCTTGGCGGCCATCAGGATCGCCTCCTGGTGCAGCCGGTCGGCATCGAAGCGCTCCGAACTGTCGAGCAGGACCGCGACCTGTTCGGCGAGCTTCTTTCTGATGGCCTCCGGCTGACGGCCAGGGGCCGTTTCCGCACGTCCCGCAAGGGCGGCGATTTCGTCGAGACGCGCCGAGAGCACCCGCTCAAGCGCTCCGCCTTCGTGGCGGCGCATCTGCGAGAGGCCGGTCAGCGCCTGCGCAAAGCCGGCAACGACCGCGGCCTCCGCCGCATGCCGCTCCTCCTCGCTTTCGTCGGCATCGGCCACTTCGATCACGCCTTTGACGGCCAGGATGCCGTCGAGGCGCGGCGGCTCGGCCTCGATCCGGCCCTTGAGCACGCCGAGGGTCGACAGCACCGCAGCGAGAACGGAATCGTTCACCCGCACCACCGGCGCCACGCCTTCGCGGGCGACCGACAGGTTGGCGTAGACCGTGCCGCGCGTCAGCACCTCGCTTGCCCGGGCGCGCAGCGTGGGATCGAGCGAATCCCATCCCGGCGGGAGGCGCAGGCGCAGGTCGAAACCCTTGGCGTTGACGGATTTCAGCTCCCAGGCCCAGACATAGGCCCCGGCGACGCCGTCGGCCCGCGCAAAACCGGTCATGCTCGACAACGCCATCGCAGGAAACTCTCTGACGAGGAAACAGGCGATTCGAGCCGCGAACTTACCGGTCGCATCGGAGGGTCACAAGGTCAGGTTGACCCCGCGCCGCGCAGGACCAGCCATCCGCTCTCCATCCTGACGCCGGACGGAGCCCCGCGATCGCGCGCGGGGTTCTACTGGGCCTGCGTGTGCGCGCGGAAGTCGGCGGCGCCCTGGCGTTTGCGCGACGGGCGCGCCGGAGCGGGCGGGGAATTCGGCTGAGTGGAGGGCTGGGCGCCGTTCGAGGCCGGCGGCGTTGCGCCGGTCGAATCGCGCAATTGCTGCTCGAGCGCGCGCAGGCGCGCCACGTTCTTCTGGTGCTGATCGAGATTCTCGGCGAACACGTGCCCGCCGGTGCCGTCGGCGACGAAATAGATTTCCTTGGTCCGGGCCGGATTGGCCGCGGCTTCGAGCGAGGCGCGGCCCGGATTGGCGATCGGCCCGGGCGGCAGGCCTTCGATCACGTAGGTGTTGTAGGGCGTCGGCTGCTCGATCTCGCTCTTGAGAATGGGCCGGCCGAGCGTGCCCTTGCCGCCGACCAGCCCGTAGATGATGGTCGGGTCGGACTGCAGCCGCATCTTCATTTTCAGCCGGTTCACGAACACGGCGGCGACGCGCGAGCGCTCCTCCGGTTTTCCGGTTTCCTTCTCGACGATCGAGGCGAGCGTCACGAGCTGCTCGGGCGTCTTGAGCGGCAGGTCGGGCGCGCGATGCTCCCACACCTCCTGCAGCAGCCGGCGCTGCGCCTGCTGCATGCGGTTGATCACCTGCTCGCGCGAGGTTCCGCGGGTGAAGCGGTAGGTCTCGGGCAGCAGCGAGCCTTCGCGCGGCAATTCGCGGATATTCCCGGTCAGGATGTCGTTGTCGAGCAGGCGCTGCACGATCTGCTCGGAGGTCAGCCCCTCGGCGACCGTGAGCTGATGCTGGACCACCTTGCCTTCGACGATCGTGTCGAGAACGTCACGCAGGCTCGCCTGCTTGCTGAACTGATACTCGCCCGACTTGAGATCCTCGCGCGCCTTGAGCGCAATGACGCCGGCGACGAATGTCCAGGGCTGATCGATGACGCCTTCACGCACGAGCAGATCGGCGATGTCGCGAATGCCGTAGCCGCGCGGAATGTTGACGATCTTGTCGGCTTCGAGCGGACCGCGCGCCTCGAAGCGCTGCTTGCCCACCAGAACGGCTGCTCCGCCGACGACCGCGAGGAGCACCAGGATCGTGAAGATCGCGTTGCCGACGATCACGAGCGGATGACGGGCTCCACGCGAACGACGAGGCGGCATCGGGACGCGTTCCGGTTCAAGCGCAGCGCGCGGGCTGCGAGGGGTGATCCGCTTCGGCTCCATCAATCCCGCACCAGTTCCTGCACCGCACCGCCCCCGGCGCATGCGCCGAATAGCGGGCCAGAATCGCGACCTTCGCCCACTTGCGGCGACGACGCGGACGGTACACCAGCGTCACGTGTTCGTACATCGTGATACCGCCGGACGGCATCGTTCACGTCGCCCGGAGGGCCGGCAAGAATGCTTCGTACTACGACGTGCCGGTCGCGCTGGCTGGCGGCGGTTGATGGCTCGGAGCGCGGTCGCAACTTACCGGAAAATATGGCGAAGCGTTGGCCGGCCCTCGCCTCAGCCGGCCACCCGACGGAACACCAGGGACGCGTTCGTTCCGCCGAATCCGAAGGAGTTCGACAGCGCAATGTTGATGTCGCGCTTCTTCGGCTGGCGAGGAACGAGATCGATCGCCGTTTCGACCGAGGGATTATCGAGATTGATGGTCGCCGGCGCGGTCTGGTCGCGAATCGCCAGCACCGAAAAGATCGCCTCGACCGCGCCCGCGGCCCCGAGCAGATGCCCGATCGACGACTTGGTCGACGACATCGAGATCCGACCGGCCGCATTGCCGATCAGGCGCTGGACGGCGTTGAGCTCGATCTCGTCGCCGAGCGGCGTCGAGGTCCCGTGGGCATTGATGTAATCGATTTCCGACGGAGAGATGCCGGCGCGGCGGATCGCGGCGGTCATGCAGCGAAAGGCGCCGTCGCCGTCCTCGGCCGGCGCCGTGATGTGATGGGCGTCGCCGGACAGGCCATAGCCGATCACCTCGGCGTAGATTTTTGCACCACGGCTCGTCGCGTGCTCGTAGCTCTCCAGAACGACGACGCCGGCACCCTCGCCCATGACGAATCCGTCGCGATCCTTGTCGTAGGGACGCGACGCACGTTCCGGCGTGTCGTTGAAATTGGTCGACAGAGCGCGGCAGGCCGCGAAGCCTGCGACGGAAAGTCTGTTGATAGGCGATTCCGTCCCGCCCGCGACCATCACCTCCGCGTCGCCGAGCGCGATCAATCGCGTCGCGTCGCCGATCGCGTGCGCGCCGGTCGAGCACGCGGTGACGACGGCGTGATTCGGTCCCTTGAGGCCGAAGGCGATCGACACGTAACCGGACGCGAGATTGATCAAGCGGCCGGGAATGAAGAACGGCGACACGCGGCGCGGGCCCTTCTCCTTGAGCACGATCGCGGTCTCGGCGATGCCTTCGATGCCGCCGATCCCGGAACCGATCATCACGCCGGTGTTGATCTGATCCTCGTAGCTCGACGGCCTCCAGCCGGCGTCGTCGAGCGCCTGCCGGGCGGCGCACATCGCATAGACGATGAACTCGTCGACCTTGCGCTGCTCCTTCGGCTCCATCCAATGGTCGGGATTGTAGGTGCCGTCGGAACCGTCGCCGCGCGGGATCTGGCCGGCGATCTTGCAGGGGAGATCGGACACGTCGAATTTCTCGATCCGACGTGCGCCGCTCTTGCCTTGGAGCAGACGTTGCCACGTGATCTCCGCCCCGCACCCGAGCGGCGACACCATGCCGACCCCCGTGACGACGACCCTTCTCATGCACCTTTCCTGTTTTGAACTTGCGCGTCCGCTACATGTAGCGGCGCAGGCGTCCTTCGCAAAGTCTCAACCAGCGGCGCGGGGACCCTCGAGGACCATAATGAAACGGCCGCGCCGGCAGGCGCGGCCGCGTTTACACCACCCGCCGGGGGTGGACTGACGGCAAGCCTGTCAGCTCTTCGCGTTCTTCTCGAGAA
>CAYVBN010000491.1:0-1731 GCA_964449645.1 uncultured Hyphomicrobiales bacterium | reverse complement strand
CGAGGAGACGGTGAACGATCCGCCTTCGACCGGCGCGGGCGGCAGCGCGGAATCGCCGAGCTTCGCCGTCACGTTCTCAAGCGGCAGCCCGAGCATCTCGGCGGCGAGCTGTGTCATCCAGGTGTAGGTGCCCGGCCCGATGTCGGCAGTCCCGCTCGCGACCTCGAGGCTGCCGTTCGCGGTCAGCACCGCCCTGGCGCTGGCCGGCAACTGCATCGCCTCCCAGACGCCGGTCGCCATGCCCCAGCCGACCAGCTCGTTGCCGTCGCGCATCGCGCGCGGCTGCGGATTGCGGTTCGACCAGCCGAACCGGTCCGCTCCCTGCCGGTAGCACGCGCGCAGTTGCTTGCTGCTGTAAGGCCGGTTCTCGATCTGATCCTGATCGGAGTAGTTGAGCAGCCGCAACTCGAGCGGATCGATCTTCGCCGCATAGGCGAGCTCGTCCATGGCGCATTCGATGCCGAAGGAGCCTTCGACTCCGCCCGGCGCTCGCATGTCGCACGGCGTGTTCTGATCGAGCTTGATGAGGCCTTGGCTGAGCTCCGTATTGGCGCAGCGATAAAGCAGGCTCGACCAGTTCACGAAGTCGCGCTGGAAGTCCTCGAATTGCGAGGTCATGGACACCGCGTCATGACGGAACGCGGCGAGGCCGCCGCCGTCCGCGGCCGCGAGCGCCAGATGCTGCGCGTTGCCGGGGCGATAACCGATCGTGAACATCTGCTGGCGGGTGAGACTCACCCGCACGGAGCGCTTGAGCGCCTGGGCGGCCAGCACGGCGAGCACCAGATCGTATTGCGGACGCAGGCCGGAGCCGAAGGCGCCGCCGACATAGGGCGACAGCACGCGGACCTTGTCGCGCGGCAGACCGAACACGTTGGCGATGTAGTTGTGGCAATTCGGCGCTCCCTGGGTCTTGTCGAACACGGTGATCTTGCCGTCACCTTCCCAGAGGACCGTCGCCCCGAACATCTCCATCGGATTGTGATGCTCGACCGGCATGCGGTAATCGGCTTCGATGCGCACCGGCGCCTGGCGGAACGCCTCGGCCGCGTTGCCGCGCGCCGTTGGGGGATGATCCCGTTTCGGCGCGACATGCGCGCGTTGCGCGTCGAAATCGGTCACGGCCGGTTCCGGCTCGTACTCGATCTGGACGAGCGAGGCCGCGAAGCGCGCGATCTCGAACTCCTCGGCGACGACCAGCGCCACCGGTTGCCCGCTGAACCGGATCCGGTCGTCATAGAGCGGCCGGAACGGCGAACCGGGTGGCGCGACCTCGTCCGTGTACTTGTCGTCCGACGACGCCAGCTTGGGCCGGTGCGCGTGCGTGAACACGTCGAGCACGCCGTCGACCGCGAGCGCATCGGCGGTGTGAATGCGCCTGATCCGCCCCTTGGCGATAGCCGACGTCACGACGAAACCGTGCGCGACTCCCGGAACGTTGAACTCCGCCGCATATTTCGCCGCTCCCGTGACCTTGGCGTGCCCGTCGACCCGGGAGGTCGGCTTGCCGAGATAGCTGGTCGCCGTCATGACCATCTCCCGCTGATCCGCTTGTCCGATTGCGACTGCGGCGCGCCCTGCGCGGCCTGCGTCAGCGCGCGCACGATGCCGCGCCGGGCGAGCTCGATCTTGAAATCGTTGTGGCCGAAGCCGCGCGCCTCGCGCAGCACGATCTCGGCCGCGCGCGTGAAGCTCTCATGCGTCGCCGGCGCTCCGTTGAGCGCAGCCTCG
>CAYVBN010000490.1:0-5978 GCA_964449645.1 uncultured Hyphomicrobiales bacterium | reverse complement strand
ATGGTCTCGACCGCCGCCTCGGCGAGATCGGCGGCGATGCGCGCATCCTTCTTCGATCGCCCGAGCCCGAACAGGCCGAGGCCCGGCACCAGGACGACACGGGGCAGGGGATCGAGCATTTTCTTCGTCCCGCCGACGCGTGCGTTGTTGCGGGCGAAGTAGGCGGCATAGTTGTCGATGAAGGCCGCGACCGCGTCCTTGACGGCGCGCTTGAATTCGTCGGCTTTCTCTGCGGCGGGCGGCGCGACGACGAGCGGCCAGTTCTTGGTGCGAATGGTGTGATCGGGCGTCACGACGCCGGAGCACGCGTATCGGGAGACCTCGGCGCCGTTGACGAAGGCGAGCACTGCCGGACCGCCGCGGAAATCGAGGACGAAGCGGCGGAACGCGCCGCGCACCTTCTCGTCTTCGAGGCTGCAGGCTCCGCGCACGATCGGCGCGACGACGGACAGCGGCGCGATCTTCTGCGGCAGTTGCGCCGTGGCGAAGACGGCCTTGCGTCCGCGCTTGAGCCGCGCCTCGGCGATCGAGACCATTTCGATCATGCGCTCGTAGGCTTCGCGCGCGCTCTCCCCGAAGGTGAAGATGCCGTGCTTGTGGAGGATGAGACCTTCGATGTGCGGCTGCGCGTCGAAGACCTCGGCCGCCTTCCTGGCGAGCCCGAAGCCCGGCATGATGTAGGGGACAATCCCCATCCGGCCGTCATAGATCTCGGCGGCGATCGCCTCGCCGTCGGACTGATCGACCAGGCTGAGGATCGCCGTGGAGTGCGTGTGGTCGACGAACTTGGCCGGCACGAAGGCGTGCAGCAGCGTTTCGACCGACGGGTTGGGCGCCATCGGATCGATCAGCGCGGCGCGCTGGGCGCGCACCATGTCCTCGTCGGAGAGTTCGGCGCGCGTCCGCAGCGCGCGCAGCGGCGCGAGCCGCACTGCCGGCAGCCCGGCGGGCTCGATCGTCGCCATGTCCCAACCCGAACCCTTGACGCACAGGACCTCCGCCTGCGTGCCGAAGAGATCGGGCATGCGCGTTTTCACCGAGCTGTTGCCGCCGCCGTGCAGCACGAGCTTCGGGTCGCGCCCGAGAAGGCGGGTGGCGTAGACGCACAACGCGAGGTCTCGGCCGATACCGGCTTCCGCGTAGCGCGCAACCAGCGCTTCGACGTCGCTGTCACGCCAGGAACTCTGCATCACGTTCTCCGCGCGCGTGCCGTGTGTCCGATCCGAGGAAGCGAACAGGTCTGCAGGTCATGCGCAAGTTGAGGGAGCGGACGAGGCGGTCCGCAACCGACTCTCGGGGCGAACTCTTGGGGCGAGCGTGTGTCGCCGCCCGGGATGCCGGGCGGCGAAAATCAAGCCGCTCAGCTCTTATCGCGCGCGAAGCGGCGCGACCACCATCCCGAGCGTCGCGGCTGGGTGTCGTCCTCGGATTGCGTTTCGCTCTCCGGACCGCTCTCGACGACTTGCGGAGCGGGGGCCGGCTGAGGCGGCGTGCTGTGCACCGCCGGCGCTTCTCCGGATTCGCCCACGAACGGGGCGGGTTCGCGCACCGTCGACCGCCGGCGCGGAGGTTCGGGCTCGGCAGGCATCTCGTGCGCTGCGGCCGGAATTTCCGGCGCGGTGTCCCGCGGCTGCGCAGGTTCGGGCGCGTGGAATTCTGCCGGCGCCTCGCGTACGGGCGGCTCGTGGGCGTGCTCGACCGGGGGGCCGCCGAAATCGGCAACCGCATGCGCGAGTTCGGGTTCGAACGGTGCCTCCTCGTGCTCGGTCGGAAACTCCGTCCCGCCCTCGCGCCGTCGGCGACCGCCACGCCGTCCGCGCCGCCGGCGCCGGCGCGGCTCTCCGTTTCCCTCGCCTTCGCGATGCGGCGTGGGGCCGGCTTCGGCTTCGGCGAGTTCCTCGCCGTCCTCGTCGTCGGCGGCCTCGTATGCCTCCTCGTGCTCCAGATGATGGTCGGGCGCCGTGGGCTCGCGCTCGAATCCGCCTTCGCGGCCGTCGCCCCGCCGTCCGCGCCGCCGCCGACGGCGCCGACGGCGTCCGCCGCCTTCGGCATGCTCGTGATGCTCCTCGTCGTCGGCTGCGAGCGCTTCCTCGCCCGCCGCCTCCATCTCGATGTCTTCGGGTTCCTCGGCCTCGAGCGGCGTGACGGCGATCGGCTGGGCGGCGGCGAGCGCCTTCGCCGCTTCGAGGCTGTGGACCTGCTCCCCGCGGTCGATCACGAACGGCGGCTGGCCGCCCATCGTGGCGTCGGCGTTCACCGAGATGGTGATCTGGAAGCGATCCTCGAGATCGCGCAGGTGCGCACGCTTGTGATTGAGCACGTAAAGGGCGATCTCCGCCCGCGTGCGGACGATAAGGTTGTGGGTCGCGCCGCGCAGCAGCGTTTCCTCGAGCATGCGCAGGAGTTGCAGTGCTACCGAAGAGACCGAGCGAACATGGCCGGTGCCGCCGCAGTGGGGGCACTTTTCGGTCGAGCTTTCGAGCACGCTCGAGCGGATGCGCTGGCGCGACATCTCCAGGAGGCCGAAATGCGAGATGCGGCCGACCTGGATGCGCGCGCGGTCGTTCTTCAGGCACTCCTTCAGCCGACGCTCGACGGCGCGATTGTTGCGCTTCTCGTCCATGTCGATGAAGTCGATGACGATGAGCCCGGCGAGATCGCGCAGGCGCAACTGGCGGGCGATTTCCTCGGCCGCCTCGAGATTGGTCTTGAGCGCCGTGTCCTCGATGTGGTGCTCGCGCGTGGCGCGGCCGGAGTTGACGTCGATGGCGACCAAGGCCTCGGCCTGGTTCAAGACCAGATAGCCGCCCGACCGGAGCTGCACGACCGGCGAGAACATGGCGTCGAGCTGGCTCTCGATGCCATAGCGCGTGAACAGCGGCTGCGTGTCCTTGTAGGGCTTCACGTTCTTCGCATGGCTCGGCATGAGCATGCGCATGAAGTCCTTGGCGTCGCGGTAGGCGTCGTCGCCGGCGACGATCACCTCGTCGATGTCCTTATTGTAGAGGTCGCGGATCGAGCGCTTGACCAGCGAGCCTTCCTCGTAGACGAGCGTCGGCGCGGTCGACTTGAGCGTGAGATCGCGCACCGTCTCCCACATCCGCAGCAGGTACTCGAAGTCGCGCTTGATCTCCGTCTTCGTGCGTGACGCGCCGGCGGTGCGCAGGATCACGCCCATGCCTTCGGGCACTTCCAGTTCCTGCGCCACTTCCTTGAGCCGCTTGCGGTCCTGCACGTCGGTGATCTTGCGGCTGATGCCGCCACCGCGCGCCGTGTTCGGCATCAGCACCGAGTAGCGGCCGGCGAGCGACAGATAGGTCGTGAGCGCCGCGCCCTTGGTGCCGCGCTCTTCCTTGACGACCTGCACCAGCATGATCTGCCGGCGCTTGATGACTTCCTGGATCTTGTATTGCCGGCGGAAGCGCGGTCCGCGGTCCGGAACCTCTTCCATGGCATCGGCCCCGCCGACCGATTCGACGATCTCTTCTTCCTCGGCATCGGCGCCGTTCTCGTCGCCGTTGCCGTTCCCGTCGGCCTCGGCGTGCTCCGCCGCTTCGGCGTGGTGCTCCTCGTGATGAGGCTCGGCGCTTTCGCCCTCGGGCGCGCCTATAGTCTCATGCCAGGGCTCGCTCGCGGTCTCGTGCGCGGGCGCCGCCTCGGCGCTCTCGCCGTGCTCGCTTGCGACCGGCGTTGCTTCCGGCAACTCGGCGGCGGGAAGTTCGGAGGTGGTCTCCTCGGCCGCGGCGACGGGCGCTTCGGATTCGGCCTCGGCTGCCGGGACGTCGTCGTGCGGTGTGGCGGCCGATTCGTCCGGCTCGGCTTCGTCGGAGGCGAGGGGTTCGCTGCGCACCGTGTCGCGGTCCCGCGAGCGCGCGGATTCCGCGGAGCGATGGCGGCGACGATGCCGGTTGCGCGACCGGCGCTCGAGCTCGTCTTCCGCATCGCGATGTGCGCGCTCTTCCTCGTCGATGAGCGCCTGCCGGTCGGCGACCGGAATTTGATAGTAGTCGGGATGGATTTCGCTGAACGCGAGGAATCCGTGGCGGTTTCCGCCGTAATCCACGAACGCGGCCTGAAGGGACGGCTCGACGCGCGTCACCTTGGCCAGATAGATGTTGCCTCTCAGTTGCCGGCGGGTTGCCGACTCGAAATCGAATTCCTCGACACGATTGCCGCGCAGGACGACGACCCGGGTTTCTTCCGGGTGCGTCGCGTCGATGAGCATCTTGTTAGCCATTGAACAGTCTCTTTGCGGTCCGTCGTGCCGAATCCATCGTGTCCCGCGACCGGGCCAGCGGACGAGAGGGCAGGGACGGTACCGAATGGGGGGTGGAGCGTTAGCATCCGGACCTCCGGCCGCAGCGAGCACCTCGACCTTGCGCCGTGCCGCCCCGCGGGGTGACAAGGCGGCCGGTCTCGTTGTGCGCTCTCGGCATGACCTTCGATCCGGGCGAAAGGCAGCGCGTATGCCGCCCTGTGTTTATCGTCACTGACGTTCCGGCGAACGGCCGCTGGCCGAACGCATTTCCGACCATCCTTCGAAAGGGGCATCGGTTGCAGCCGACCGTCCGCCTGGGCCGCCTCAGCGGGGTTAATGGGGCGCGGTCGTTGCTCAAGCGTGCCGGATGCCCGAACGCGGCAAAGCCGGAATTCTTGAACCATCAGCAAGGTCTTTCTTAAGGCTGCGGGTGCGGGTTGGCAAGCGGAGGGGTTCCTTTCGGACCGGGCCATCCCCATTGCCGCCCATTTTGTGTGGGGTTTTCCCCTGGCCGCGCCGGCGCCACGGTTAAGGTCTGGTTAACCATGCGCACCTAATGGAAGATGGGGGGCTCAGGTTAGAAATGTCAGGGGCGGGGCCGGGGGTGAGTCGTCGCGGGCTGCACCTGTTCATCGCTGTGCTGGTTTTCCTGGCGACCGCTTGGGCCGCCGCGCAGGCGGTGCGGGCGGCCGCTGGCCCGTCCTTTCCGCGCGCGACCGATGCCCGCCTGGGCGGCGATGACAGCAAGACCCGCTTCATTCTCGACCTGTCGCAGAAGATCGAGATTCGCGCCTTCACGCTGGCCGACCCCTATCGGGTCGTCATCGACCTGCCGCAGATCGAGTTCCTGCTGCCTCCCAAGACCGGCGAGCATGGGCGTGGTCTGGTCAAGGCCTTCCGCTATGGCCTGGTCATGCAGGGCGGCTCGCGCATCGTGCTCGACGTGACGGGTCCGGTCCGTGTGGAAAAGGCCTATGTCCTCGACCCGAGCGGCGATCAGCCGGCGCGCCTCGTCCTCGAGCTTGCCCGGGTCGACCGGCAGACGTTCATGCGCGCGGTGGCGATCGACAACTATCTGCCGCGCCACAACGACAGAACCGACCAGGACGTGCCGCACGATCCAGGCGATTCGCGGCCGCTCGTCGTTCTCGACCCCGGCCACGGCGGGATCGACAATGGAACACGCGCGCCAAGCGGGGAGAACGAAAAGGACATCGTGCTCGATTTCGCCAAGCTGCTGCGCGAGAAGCTGCAGCAGAGCGGCAAGTACCGGGTCCTGATGACGCGCACGGACGACACCTTCGTGCCGCTCGCCGAACGGGTGCACTTCGCCCGCCAGCGCCAGGCGCAATTGTTCATTTCCATCCATTGCGACGCACTTCCGCGCGGGGAGGGCGAAGCGCAGGGGGCCTCGATCTACACGCTCTCCGAACACGCCTCCGACGCGGAGGCCGCCCGCCTTGCCGATGCGGAGAACAAGGCCGACGTCATCGCCGGCGTCGACCTGACCGCCGAGCCGGGCGACATCGCCGACATCCTCATCGACCTCGCGCAGCGCGAGACCAAGAGCTTCTCGGCCCAGTTCGCCCGCACGCTCGCGAACGAGCTCAAGCTCGCCGCCCGCCTGCACAAGCATCCGCTCAAGTCGGCCGGATTCCGCGTCCTCACGGCGCCCGACGTGCCTTCCGTCCTGGTCGAGCTCGGTTACGTGTCCAACAAG
>CAYVBN010000489.1:0-2500 GCA_964449645.1 uncultured Hyphomicrobiales bacterium | reverse complement strand
TATAGGGGTCGGCAAGTTTCCCTTGGAAGGGCAGTCTCGGCATCGACACCAAGGTCGGAATAGCGCGGTGAACTCGCGCGGCACTCATCAGGGCGTGGATCACGCGCGGGTCACTGGCCATATCAGCAGTCAGGACGAGCTGCTCTCCGGCCGTCACGCAGATGTAGTCGCGTAGAATGAAATCGACCGCCGAAGCTAGCAGGGTTTCATCCGATGACAGATTCATCACTTTTCCTCCCCGGTCCGGCTCATCGAGACAGAAATCTCCAATGATCAGTCAGTGCCAATTTATGACGATGTCTCAGAAGGCCGCCGGCTACTGCATCCCGTCGCGCAGCTCTCTTGCCTGAACGAGCACCGCTTCGGGCACCTGCAGCGAGCTCTCGATCATCTTCTGCAATTCGTCTCCCGCCAGGGGTAAGTCGAACTCGGCGTTCGCATGCTTGATCTCGTCCAGAAACTTTTCGTCTTTAAGCGTTTCCTGGAATGCATCTCGAAGTGTTTTCACGTGCTCGGCCGGCACGCCCGGCGGCAGCATGAACGAGCGCCCAATCACGTCCCCGCTCATGAATACCGCCAGCAATTCCTTTTCCTTCGGCGTTCGCCCCAAGTCGATGATCGTTGGCACATCCTGAAGCTCGGAATGGCGCGCCAGCGCGTACTGAACTATGACGTTGGTCTGCTTGTCGGCGAGCCACTGGGGCTTCTGCGTCTTGAGCGTGTTCCACGCGACCGTCGTCCCGTCCACCTCGCCGCGTTCCATGGCCAGTGTGGCGTCCACCGCGGACGTGAAGCCTTTAATGACATTGAACTTTGCGCCGAGCACCTTCACCAACAGCATGGGATACATTGTCGTCGGAGAAAGCGCGCCCGTGCTTGCCAGGTTGGTCTTGATCGACATCGCGTCTTTTATCGTTTTGACCGGAGATGTGTGCCACATCACGGTCAGATTGATGCTTTTGCTGACGCGTCCAATCCATTGGAACTTTCCGGTCTTGTATCTGACGCCGTCTGTTTTAAGAACTTCCTCGACTCCCAAATTCTGAGTGACATAACCGATGGCCGTGCCGTCCTTGGGCGCAATGTTGTAGACGTAGTTCGCAGCGAGAAGGCCACCTGCGCCGGGCATATTTTGGACGATGATGGTTGGATTTCCCGGGATGTGACGCCCCATGTGGTGCGAAAGCAGGCGAGCATAGTAATCGAAGCCTCCGGGTCCGGAGCCTACGATGATCGAAATCCGCTTGCCGCTGAAGTAATCCTCTGCCTGCGCCGGAGAAAGAGATCCGATCATGACCGATGGAATGGCGATGCAGATGCTGGCAAGGCCAGCGGATATCCAACGCATCTTTCTCTCCAAAGTAAGGCCAGGAAACTCTATAGAAATTCCGACGTTACGGAATGACTCACGCGCATCTAACCGATATGCCGCGCCGGCATACCCGTGAGTTCGTATGTCTGGCGCACATATCGGATAGTTTTTCGACGCCATTTCACGACATCGCCGTTCCTCATACATTGAATCGCTGGTCGCCTCCGTCTTGCGAAGAAGCGGAAGAGTTTCTCGAGGTGGCGCCCCGGAGGCGCGGAGGAAGATGAAACGCATCCTTATTGCCGGTGCTGGGATCGGCGGGTTGTCGGCCGCATTGGCTCTCCTGCAGAAGGGGTTCGATGTCGAAGTCTACGAGAGGGCGCCTGTCCTGACCGAGGTGGGGGCCGGGCTCATGGTCAGCGCCAACGGTTCCCGACTGTTGTTCGCGCTTGGGCTAAAAGCCGAAATCAGCCGTCTGGCTTTTGAATCTCGCGAGCGGCAGATTCGCCTTTGGAATACCGGTCAGGCGTGGACGCTGCCCAGCCAGGGCGCGAGCTCCGTTGAGTTGTACGGCGCGCCGTTTCTACTGATGCACCGCGGAGACCTGCACGCGACTCTGGTGAACGCAGTCCGCGCGGCAAAGCCGGACGCAATCCATCTCAACGCCAACTGCACGGACTTCAGGCAACTTGATGCGGGCATCGAGGTGGCGCTCGAATCTGGTGAGCGCGTGACTGGCGCCGCGTTGATTGGCGCAGACGGGCTTCATTCGATGGTGCGCCGGCGATTGCACGGCGCCGAAACTCCCAAGTTCATGGGTAACGTATTCTGGCGGGGTCTCGTGCCGATCGAGCTCATTCCGGAATCTGAACGTCGATCTGTCGCGAGCTGGTTCGGTCCGGAGGGCAACGTGACCTTCTATCCAGTTCGAAGTGGGCGGTTGCTGAATTTCGTCGGCACGGCAAATCGCCAGGATTGGAAAGGCGAGTCGTGGACGGAAACGGGCGACAAGAAAGAATGTCTTGCCGATTTTCAGGGATGGCATCCGAGCATTCTCGAGATCATCGATAAGATCGATTCGCTGTACAAATGGGGGCTTTTCCTGCGCGAGCCATTGACCCGCTGGGTGCAAGGCCGCGCAGCCCTGCTTGGTGACGCCTGCCACCCGATGCCCCCGTCGCTCGGCCA
>CAYVBN010000488.1:0-3733 GCA_964449645.1 uncultured Hyphomicrobiales bacterium | reverse complement strand
GAACCACATGGCGGTCTGGGGCGGCGCCGACCCGCTGCTCGGCACCAACCCGCTCGCGATCGCGGTTCCGTCGGGCGCGGGGCCGCTGGTCCTCGACATGGCGACCACTGTCGTCTCCTACGGCACGGTGAAGAACCACGCGCTGCAGGGCAAACCCATGCCGCCCGGCTGGATGGTCAATACGACGACCGGCGCGGACATCACCGACGCCGGGAAAAGCGCCGAAGGCTTGCTGCTGCCGATCGGCGGCTACAAGGGGAGCGGGCTCGCCATCATGTTGGGGCTGCTCGCCGGCGTGCTCAACGGCGCTGCCTTCGGGCGCGACGTCGTCGACTTCAACGCCGACGACAAGAGCGAGACCAATACCGGCCAGTTCGTGGCGGCGATCGACGTGGCGCGGTTCATGCCGCTCGCCTCGTTCACCGCCGAGGTCGACCGGCACGTGCGCGACCTGCACCGGTCGAAGCGCCTGCCGGGCGTCGAGGAGATCCGTCTGCCGGGCGAGCGGCGCCGGCAGTGCCGCGACGAGCGCAGCCGTGACGGCGTGCCGTTGCCGCCGGCGCTGGTGGCGCAGCTCGATGCGCTGGCCGACGAGATCGGCGTCGCGCGGCTCGCGGAGAGGACGGCCTGAGGGAGCATGATCCCGAAAAGTGGCCCCCGGTTTTCGGAAAAGATCATGCTTCATTGAAAGTCATGATCCCGAAAAGTGGCCCCCCGGTTTTCGGCAAGATCATGCTTCATTGAAAGTCATGATCCCGAAAAGTGGCCCCCGGTTTTCGGAAAAAGATGGAGCGGGGTGGCGAATCGTAGAGACGCCATCCCGCTCTAGAAGCTCAAGCCATCTGCATCATTTTCCTTCCATCGCGGCGCGCACGTCGGCGACGACGTCCGGCGGTGTCGCGGCGACCTGCTTCACGAGATCGGCCACCTGCTCGCCGGAGAGCGGATCGATCTCGACGTGCGTTTTCTTCGTCTCGGCCAGGAATTCCGGGTCCTTCATGGTCGCGTCGAAGGCGCGGCGCAGCGCTTCGACCCGGTCGGCCGGGACGTTGGGCGGCAGGAAGAACGGCCGGCCGTATTCGAGCCGCGTCAACGCGAGACGCAGCGCCTGGCGCTGGGCCTCGGTCTTGGCGAGATCGAGCACCAGCGGCACGTCCTTGAGCTCGGGGTGCTTCTCCAGCGCCCACTGGGCGATCACCTTGATCTTCTTCTCGGTGAGCCAATCTCCCTTGAGCTCCTTGAGCGTCGACCAGTTGGTCGCGCCGTTGCCCTGCACCTCGCCGCTCTCCATCGCGAGGTGGATCTTGGGCGTGCTGGCATAGCCGGTCACGACCTTGAACTTGAACCCGAACAGGTGATTGGCGAGCACCGGATAGTCGTATTGCGTCGAGCCCGGCGCCTGGGCGCCGACGATCAGCTCCTTGGTCTTGAGATCCTCGATGTTCTGCACGGGCGCGGTGTGCCACACATAGGTGACCTGCGTCTCCCGGTTGGTGCTGCCGATCCAGTTGAGCTTCGTCGGGTCGAAGCGCGCGGCATTCGGCAGCAGCAGCGGGGCGGTCGGCATGCCGTTGAATGAAGCGCCGATCACGGTGCCGTCGAACGGTCCCGAGGTGTAGAGCGAGTTCGTCATGGTCAGGCTGCCGGCGCCCGGCGCGTTCTGCACGATGATGGTCGGATTGCCGGGGATGTGCTTGGCGAGATGCCGCGCGAGCACGCGTGCGTTGAGGTCGTAGCCGGAACCGACGCCGACCCCGACGACGAGGCGGATCGTCTTGCCCTTGTAGAAGTCGGCGACGCTTTCGGCCGCGAGGGCGGGCGCGGCGCCGGCGATACACGACAGCAGCAGGGCGAATAAGGTTTTCCTCATATGGTTCCTCCCGAATTGAGTCCGTTGGTTCGTGTTATTTCTTCTCGAGCGCCGCGCGCACCCGCGCGACCGTTTCCGGCGCGGTGCGGGACACCTGTTCGATCAGGGCCGTCAGCTCCTCGCCGGTGAGCGGATCGACGTCGATCTTGAGCTTCTGGGCTTCGGCCAGATAGTCCGGATCCTTCAGGGTGGCGTCGAACGCGCGGCGCAGCGCCTCGACGCGATCCCTGGGGACGTTCGGCGGCAGGAAGAAGGGACGCCCGACGTCGAGCCGCGCCATGACGAGGCGCAACGCGTCACGGTCGGCATCGGTCTTGGCGAGGTCGAGCATGTTGGGCACGTGCGGCAATTCCGGATTGTTGCGCAGCGCCCATTGCGCGATGACCTTGATCTTCTTGTCGGCGAGCCATTGGGCGCTCAGCGTCTTGAGCGAGGTCCAGGCCGCGATCGTTCCCTGCACCTCGCCGCGCTCCAGCGCGAGGTTGATCTTGGACGTGCTGCCATAGCCCGAGACGACCTTGAACTTGAGGCCGAACAGCGCGTTCGCCACCTTGGGGAAATCGAACTGCGAGGAGCCCGGCGCCTGCGCGCCCATGATGAGCTCCTTGTCTTTCAGCTCATCGAGGCTCTGCACCGGCGAGGTATGCCAGACATAGATGACGTGCGTCTCGCGATTGGTGTTGCCGAGCCACTGCAGCTTCGTCGGGTCGAAGCGCACGCCGCCCGGCTGCAGCAGCGGCGCGGTCGGCATGCCGGCGAAGGCCGCGCCGATGACGGTCCCGTCGAACGGGCCGTTGACATAAAGCGAATTCGTCATCGTCAGGCTGCCGGCGCCCGGCGCATTCTGCACCACGATGCTCGGGTTGCCCGGAATGTGCGCGCCGAGATGGCGCGCGAGCACGCGGGCGTTCACGTCGTAGCCCGATCCGACGTCCACCCCAACAATGAGGTGTACCGTCTTGCCCTTGTAGAAGTCGGCGATGTCGTCCGCCCGCGCCGCGACAGCGGAGACCAGGGCCAGACACAATGCGAGCAGAAGCTTGTTCACCGACATCCTCCCCGTGTTGTTTGTTTGTCGGCTTGTGGTTGCGCGAGTGGTTCACGCCGCCGCGCGTTCGCGACCGGGTTCGAGCGGCAGCTTCACCGGCTGCTGCAGCCTGGCCGAGAGGTCGAGCGCCTTGGTGAGCATCAGGCGGTTGTGCGCCTCGGCGGCGGTCGCGGCCTGCGTCGGAATGCCGAGCGCCATGCGGTCGAGCCACGACTCGGTTTCGTCGCGCATCGGCCCGCGCAATTCACCCAGCGCCATGTCGCCGGGTGGATAGCTGCCCATGAAATCGACGAGGCGCGTCTCGTCGGGCGCATAACCTTCCGACTGCGGCTTCGAGACGGCCAGCACGATGTCGCGATGCGTGTCGTCGATGGTCAGCACTCCCGTGGTGCCGACGATGCCGACCTCGAGGCTGTAGACCGCGGCCGGCCAAGTGACCGGCAGCGCCCAGGAGATGTTCAGATGATAGACGGTGCCGTCGCTGAACATGATCATGCCGGCGGTCGCGTCGATGCCCTTGTAGAGCGGCCCCAACACCTTGTCGATCGAGCGCGCGTAGACCTCGGTCGCGGTCTTGCCGTCGAGGCACCACATGCAGATGTCGAGCGCGTGCGTGCCGGAGATCACCATCGGTGAAATACTGGCCGGATCGTCCGTGCGCTTGTAATTGTCGATGGCGACGAGCCGGTTCATGAAGGCACGTGAGGTCACCATCGTGACGTCGCCGAGCGCGCCGGTGCGGCACTTCTCCTTGGCGGCGAGCCAGCGGCGGCGGAAGCGCTGCGTGTAGCCGACCACGGCGTCGAGCTTGGCTT
>CAYVBN010000487.1:0-6229 GCA_964449645.1 uncultured Hyphomicrobiales bacterium | reverse complement strand
CGTCAATTGCGGGAATGCATCCGTCAGAGCCTTGGCGTAAATGGCGCGGATGCTCTCGGGCACGCCCAAGAGAACGAGCACGTTGGTCATTACGAGGGCGCCTCGCTCATTGCCGACGAAGGGCGGACGTCACTCGCGTCCGGCAAAGCCCGCGTCACGGACGACAGCGCCCCAACGCTCCATCTCGGATTGCACGAACTTGGAGAGCTCGCCTGTCGTACCGGTTCCCTTCGGCGTCACACCCATCTGCAACAGCTTTTCACGCACCTCGGGCGACGAGATGACCCGGTTCGTTTCGGTATTGAGCTTGGTCAGGATCGCGCTCGGCGTCCCGGCGGGTGCGACCAGCATCTGCCACGACTCGGCGCTGTAGCCCGGCACGCCCGCTTCGGCCAATGTGGGAATGTCGGGTGTGCCCGGGAACCGCTCCGGCGTGGTGACCGCAAGGGCGCGCAGCTTTCCGGCTTGCACCAGCGCCGCCGACGAGCCGATGTCCGAGAACACGATCTGGATACGTCCGGCCACCAGATCGGTCAGCGCCTGCGTGTTGCCGCGATATGCGACATGCACCAGCTTGATGCCCGCAGCCGTCTGCAGCAGTTCGCCGAACATGTGCCCGCTGCTCCCGACGCCGCCCGACGCGAAGTTCAACTGCCCCGGCTTCTGCTTTGCGAGATCAATCAGGTCGCGGATGTTCTTGACCGGCAGGGTCGGATTGACGAGCAGGACGAACGGCAGCGACCCGACCAGAGACACCGGAACAAGATCCTTGAGCGGCATGTAGGGAAGCGCTCTGTAGAACGTCGGATTGATGGCCAGTGTGCCGTTCGTGGCCATGAGCAGCGTGTATCCGTCGGGAGCCGCTTTGCTCGCGGCGACCGCGCCGACGATCATGCCCCCGCCGCCCTTATTCTCGATGACGTAGGACTTGCCGAAGCGCTCGCTGAGCTTTTCGCCGACGAGCCGCGCCAGGAAATCGGTCACGCCGCCGGGCGCGAATGGAACGATGATGGTCGTCGCTTTGTTCGGATAGCTCGAGTCTTGCGCCGCAACCGGATGAATGCCGGCCATCGCCAGGATCGCCACAAGGCCCAGAGGAGCGAACACGGTGCGAAGTCTCGGGATCATTGTGGTACTCCCCCTGCCGTAACGCGCGAGAACGCGATCGGCGTCTGCCCGATCGGGATTGGCGAATCATGCGCTGAGCAAGCCGCCGACGCCCTCCCGATGACGGGCTTCATTTCGATGCGGCCTCGGTCCTGATGTTGCATGCCGTAACGACAACCGACAGCGGACATCGAGGATTGTCAAGGCGACAAGGCACGCGCGGAGAAGATCGATTGTCACAGCGCCCTACACCGCCGCGACGAGCAGGCTTCAATCGCATTATCAGTATATGTCTATCCGCATAGCGGGCCACCACATGCGACTCGACCGATGCAGGCGCGAGCAGACAGACGAAGCGGTCTTCGGTCCGACAATCCGGTCCGATAATAGGATGGCCGAGACCGGAGCACAGGCCTCGGCAAAACGTGATGATCGTTTTCCGTTTTGAGCTGACAGGCGAGGCGCACCGGCCGCGAACAGCATCGCCGCGCAGACGAGATAAGCGCGTCGGACCAAATTCCTAAAGGTCGCCGTCTCTCTACTCTACATAAGCTCTTATCGGGAGTGGATCGGCCTGCGAGCCGGCCAGAAAGGCGAACACGCTCGCTATCAAACTGACGAAGCGCACCGCGGATGATTTGCGCAGCTCGGGATCGAGAGAGTGATCAGAATTGCTGTTATCTGTAGCGCCGCAATGAAATTGGCTCACCATGCTCGCATGTCGACAAGATCACGCTAATGAAACGTCGCTGCCTGGTCCATTGTGGGGCTGCCGGTCCTCGTCGTCGGGACTTACGTCGCGCGCGCGATTGCCGCTGCACGTGGCAATCGAACCGGACATGGGGAAACAAGAGACCGCCGCCCATGGGCCGTCCACCATCGGAAGTGAATGTCCGTGGCCGCCATGACGGCCGGTCCCGATTGGCGGTCCAACACAGCCAACCAGCGCCGATGGCGTTCTGGAAAAGGCAGTCCGGCGATTAGCCACGCGCGACATCACGTGCGGCAGGGACCGGGTCAGTTTCCGGACGCGGCGTCGAGCATCCGGAGCCGCGCCGCAGGCCAGCGCACCGGATGCCGCAAAACCGGGCAAATGATCTGATTCCGTGCAGCGATCTGCCCACAGTGCCCCGCGGGCACCTGGTGGGCCGCCAAACAGACTTCATCAGCAAGAAATCTACTATATAACAGCACTTTATCCGGAAATTCTCAGACTGTTCATTACTCGGTCCCGCATAACTTTTGCGTTTATTGCGATAGGCCCAGCGTCTAAACTCGATGCAGTCTCGACTCCAGGGGATGCAGAAGCAGGAATATTGCGCGTTCTGCGGGGTCGTATGGGGGGAGACTGGCGACACGAGTGGCTGGCGGGCGGTGCACCGAATTGGTGCAGCCGATCATCGGCATTCGCAATCAAGGACAAAGGGGAGAGAACTACCAATGAGCCTGCTTTCATTTCTCGACCGGCAAAACACGGTCGCGAAGCCGGGGTTCAGCCGGTGGATGGTGCCACCCGCAGCCCTCTGCGTTCACCTGTGCATCGGCCAGGCCTATGCATTCAGCGTATTCAACCTGCCGATGACCAAGCTGATCGGCATCTCGCAATCGGCGCCCGGCGACTGGAAGCTGACCGAACTCGGCTGGATCTTCTCCATCGCCATTTTCGTCCTCGGCTTTTCGGCAGCAATCTTCGGGCGCTGGGTCGAAGAAGGCGGACCGCGCAAGGCGATGTTCACCGCCGCACTGTGCTGGGCCGGCGGCTTCTTCATCTCCGCGATCGGCGTCTATGTCCACAATCTCTGGCTGATCTATCTCGGCTACGGATTGATCGGCGGCATCGCGCTCGGCATCGGCTACATCTCGCCGGTCTCCACCCTGATCAAATGGTTCCCGGACCGGCCCGGCATGGCCACCGGCATGGCCATCATGGGCTTCGGCGGCGGCGCCTTCATCGCCTCGCCGTTGTCGGTCTGGTTGATGGGCATGTTCTCGACTCCGACACACGTCGGCGTCGCCGAAACCTTCATCGTGATGGGCTGCATCTATTTCGTGTTCATGATCGTCGGCTCGATCATCGTGCGGGTGCCGGCGCCAGGCTGGCGGCCGGCGGGCTATACGCCGCCGGCGACCGCGCAGAAGCTCATCACCAGGAACGACGTCTACGTCTACGACGCGTTGAAGACACCGCAGTTCTGGCTGATCTGGTGGGTGCTCTGCATCAACGTGACCGCCGGCATCGGCGTGCTCGGCCAAGCCTCCGCCATGAGCCAGGAGATGTTCCCCGGCCATGTCACGCCGGTCGCGGCGGCGGGCTTCGTCGGCCTGATGAGCCTGTTCAACATGGGCGGTCGCTTCTTCTGGGCGTCCACGTCGGACTACATCGGCCGCAAGAACACTTATTTCGTGTTCATGGTGTTGGGCTTCGTCCTGTACTGCACCGTACCCTACACCGGATCGGTCGGTAGCGTCGCCGGTTTCGTGGTGTGCTTCCTCCTCATCATCAGCATGTATGGCGGCGGCTTCTCCACGGTCCCGGCCTATCTCAGGGACATGTTCGGCACGCGCTATGTCGGCGCCATCCACGGCTGGCTGATCACCGCCTGGTCGATGGCGGGCATCTTCGGGCCGGTGCTCGTGAACTACATCCGCCAGTACAACGTGGACCACGGCGTTCCGAAGGCGCAGGCCTACAACACTACCATGTACATCATGGCGGGCCTGCTCGTGATCGGCTTCATCTGCAACTTCCTGGTGAAGGCGGTCGACGCGCGGTTCCACATGAAGGCAGAGTCGGACGACGCGCTCGGCGCACGCACCGCGCCGGCCGAAGCGTGAGGGAGGAGCGATCATGCAAGCGACAAATCACCAGGAAACCACGACACTCCAGCTCGTGCTCGCGTGGGGCTTCGTCGGCATTCCGCTCGTCCTGGGCGTGCTGCAGACGCTCATCAACTCGATGAAGCTGTTCCAGTAACGGCGCGACACCCAGACGCCGCCACCCGGTGCACCCCGGAGGCGGCGCTTTCTTTTTAAGGAAGCCGCCAAGCCCGCTTCGGCCTGCCTGGCCGGGTGACGAGATAGATGCCGAGAGCGACCGGGATGATCCCTCCGAAATCGCGCAACGCGCTTTGTTCGCCAAGGAGGAGCCAGCCGAACAGCATGCCGAGCGGCGGCATGAGGAAGTGATAGGCGCTCGCGGCCGTGGCCCCGCTCACGGTCAGCAGATGAAACCAGATGAGATAGCCGAGCACCGAGACGAGCAGCACCGAATAGGCGAGTGCGGCGAGAAGCCGCCAGCTCGGAATGACCTCGCCGAGAGATTCGAACCCGAAGGCGAACGGCGCAATCACCAAGCCGCCCGCGAGGTTCTGCAAGGCATTGCCGATCCACAGCCCGCCCTTCGGGGCTAGTCGCTTGAACAGGATCGTGCCGCCGACGAGTGACAGCAGCGCCGCAATGCTGAATGCCACCCCGACCGGATCCTCGAATCCGCCCGCGATCCGATCGCGCACGATGAACGCGACTCCGCCGATGCCGAGCGTCAGCCCGGCCGCCTTTCGCCATGTCATCCGTTCTCCCAGCAGGGCCGCAGCGAGCATCGCCGTGAGGATGGGGTTGGCGCTGACGATGAGCGCCGCCAGACCGGAGGAAATGCTCTCCATGCCGACATAGTTGAAGCCCAGATACAAGGCGTTGTTGGCAGATCCGAGCAGTGCCAGCGCGAGCATGTCGCGGCGCGTGACACGCCACGGCACGCCCCGGAGCATCGCAATCCCCAACATCAGTCCGCCCGCCAGAAGGAAGCGCGCCATGAGCAGCAGCAGCGGCGGACAACCGGCGAGCGCGATCTTGGCCGCGGCGAAAGCCGAGCTCCAGATGATGCAGAACGCGATGACAAGAAGCGGCGTGGTCCTGCGGCTGTTCGAGGCCTGCGGCATATCGGGGGTGGGCATGGCGGTCTCCTGCTCCGCAGGGAGACCTAGGCACCCGCCTTGTCATTTGGAAATTAAATCATACACTGAGATCCAGTGGTATTCTAAATACATGGGTCGCTCATGCTGGATCTCGACCTGCTGCGCAGCTTCGTGTCCGTCGTCGATGCCGGCAGTTTCACCCGCGCGGGCGAGCGCGTTCACCGGACCCAATCGACTGTCAGCCAACAGATCCGGCGGCTGGAGGAATCTCTCGGCCGCCCGCTGCTCATCCGGAACGGCAAGCAGGCGACCCCGACGGACGAAGGTGAGCGGCTTCTCTCCTACGCGCGGCGTATCCTCGCCCTGGCTGAGGAAGCCCGCGATGTGGTGGCCCGGCCGGAATCCGACGGCGTCGTGCGCCTCGGGATCCCCGAGGACTTCGCCGCCAATCGTCTCACCCGGCTGCTCTCGAAGTTCGCCCGGTCACGGCCCGGACTCAGGCTCGACGTCCGTTGCGATCTGAGTGTCCACCTGCAGAACGAGATCGACGCGGGGGAGTTGGACATCGCGCTGATGAAACGCGATGCGGGGGAAAAGGGCGCGCTTGCCACCTGGCCGGAGACGCTCGACTGGGTGACGAGCCGCGACAATCCGGTGGACCTGCAGCGAGATCCGGTTCCACTCGCGGTCTTTGCGCAGGGCTGCCTCTACCGCAAGCGAGCCATTCACGTGCTCGAGTCGGCCGGGCGCACTTGGTATATCGCCTATACGAGCCCGCACTTCGCCGGAATCCAGGCGGCGGTGTCCGCCGGATTAGGAGTCAGCATCCTCCCGGCCACGGCGCTCCGCTCCGACCATCGCGTCTTGCGCACAAAGGACGGATTTCCCGCCGTCAGCAATACCGAGCTCGCGCTCGTCCTCGCCGCTGATGCGAGCCCCGCGACGCAGCGTCTCGGCGCGCTGCTTGCCGAATTCTGCGCCGGCGCGGAGGTGGTGCCCGTCCGTGCCGAACGGACAGGCGTTCAGACCTCTTCCAGCCGATCCGCCAGGGCGCGGAAGCGCGCCAGTTGATCCTCGCGCAGCGCGCGTGACTCGTCGCGGCCGACGAAGATCTTGAACATCGCGCCGCCCTCGTGATTGAAGAACAGAATCGACGCCGAGGGCCGCCCCATGAACGCGCGCTCGACGAACGCGATCGCGCCGCAACG
>CAYVBN010000486.1:0-2017 GCA_964449645.1 uncultured Hyphomicrobiales bacterium | reverse complement strand
CGTCCGTTTCTCTTACCCCACGGCGTTCGTGAGCGTGGGCCCGTAGCACGCTGGCCTTGATGTTCGAGCATATTGTCCAGCGCCTTTGATCTGAGAAACGCTGAGCAATGGTGCAGATGGCCGGACTTGGGCCAGCACATCTGCTGCGGATTTTGAAAGGAGCCGCGCCCTCCAAGGACTCCATGAATTCCGATAAAGTTAGTCAGAGGGATCCTTCGTTTCATACGGCAATCCATCTACCCGGACCAGCCGCACGCATCAGGCAGCGTGGAGGCCGCCTGACGCGTGCCTGAATGCGTCTTCACACTCTCGTTTGCGACTGCAAAATTTAGGTTGAGCATGTGCTCACTCAATTATATGGTGCCGACATGGCAAGACCGCTGAGCGAAGAGAAACGAGACGCCATTCTGTTAGCGGCAACTGATCTGGTGGCTTCTGTCGGGGTGGGTGCGGCAACTGCGCAGATAGCGAAGCATGCACGTATCGCCGACGGTACGCTGTTTACCTACTTTCCGACCAAGGATGATCTACTGAACCAACTCTATTTGCATCTCAAGGCGAACCTCGCGGAGGCCATGCTGAGCGATTATCCGTCGCAGGCGAGCGTCATCGAGCAGTTCAGACACGTGTGGGATCAGAGGATTACCTGGGGGGCGGACAACCCGGAGGGGCACCGGGCATTACGTCAGCTCGCGGTCTCCGACCGGATCAGCCGGAGCACGCGAGACAAAGCGAATGCCGCCTTTCGGGACATCAGTTCGATGATTGCCGCGAATCTCGACAAGGAACTACTGGCAGTGGGATCAGTGGCCTTCGTGGGCGCAGTTCTTGAAGCGATAGCGGAGGCGACATTGGATTTCATCAAGGCTGCCCCTGCCAAGCGTCACGCATATATGGACGCGGGCTTTCAAACACTGTGGAAAGGCGTGGGACGTTAGGCCGCTTCCTGTCGAATAAATGAGTGAGTAGGCAATCTACGGAGTATAGCTATGTCAAAGATTTGGTTTGTGACGGGAAGCTCGCGTGGCTTGGGCAGGGCCATCGTTCAGGCTGCTCTTGAGGCAGGTGACAGGGTTGCCGCAACCGCGCGGAAACCCTCTGACCTCGCCCTGCTAGTGGCTCAGTACGGCGATCAGGTATTGCCGCTGGCACTCGACGTGGCCGATTCGTTGGCTGCGCAGTCTGCTGTCGCCAAGGCGAGGGACCACTTCGGTCGACTGGACGTGGTGGTGAACAATGCCGGCTACGCCAACACCGCTTCCGTCGAGGACATGACCCTCGAGGATTTCACGGCACAGGTCCAGACGAACTTCTTTGGTGTGGTCTATGTCAGCAAAGCGGCTGTCCCGATCCTGCGCGAACAGGGGCGCGGTCACATTTTCCAGATTGCCTCGATCGGCGCACGCATCGCTTCGGTCGGGCTGAGCGCCTACCAAAGCGCCAAGTTCGCGGTTCGTGGCTTCTCCCTGGTGCTCGCACAGGAACTCGCGCCGCTCGGCGTCAAGGTAACGACAATCGAACCGGGCGGGATCCGGACGGACTGGGCCGGATCGTCGATGCAGATTCCGCCGGTCAGCGCCCCCTACGAACAAACAGTCGGCGCTTTTGCCAAGATGCTCCGCAACGGTTCGGGATCAGAGGCGTCCGATCCCGCCAAGATCGCACGATTGATCGTGGGCCTCGCAAACAAGGAGAATGCCCCGGTGGAACTGCTTGTGGGCGCTGATGCGGTCGAATACGTCCGTCGCGCCGATGAACTGGCGACAGAGAATGACCGCAAATGGCATGACCTCTCCATCACGACCAAAGCAGACTGAGGTCAGCAATTCGGACAACTATACCAACAACGTTTTGTATTTGATCTATTCCTCTGCTTGCTCACTGCTTTTCCGTTCGCAAAGCTGGTCTGGGAGGGGTTGCATAATGTGGCTCTTGACGGCGTTTTTCATGGTGAACGCCGTCATCCTCATATTCCCAGGTCTGATCGTGAACATGAGCTGTTGCAGCTATTGTGGTG
>CAYVBN010000485.1:0-4832 GCA_964449645.1 uncultured Hyphomicrobiales bacterium | reverse complement strand
GCGTGATCTGGCAGGAGAGCCGCTTCCAGCCCGACAGCGTCGGTCCGCCGACGCGCAACGGCGAGCGTGCGCAGGGCATCGCCCAGTTCATGCCCGGCACCGCGGCAGAACGGCGGCTGCTCGACCCGTTCGATCCGGTCCAGGCCCTGCCCAAATCGGCGGAATTCCTACGCGAGCTGCGCGAGGAGTTCGGCAACTGGGGGCTCGCGGCCGCCGCCTACAATGCCGGCCCGCAGCGCGTGCGCGATTTTCTCGCCGGCAGCCGCGGGTTGCCGGCGGAGACGCGGCACTACGTCTCGGCCATCACCGGGCGTTCGGTCGACGACTGGGTGGCGAACCGGCCGGACGATCGGATCGTCGGCACGGACCCGGGCTCGTCCAACTGTCGCACGCTGATCGCGCTGCTCAAGCGGACGCCCAATCGGTTCGTCGACGAGCTCGAGCGGCGCGTCCGGGTCGGCGCGATGCTCCCGTGGGGTGTGCAGCTCAACGCCGGATTTTCACGCGCGAAGGTGCTCTCCGCCTACGCCACGCTCGAGAAGCGCTTCGGCACCGTGCTGGCCGGGCGTGATCCGGTCATCCTGAGCACGATGTTGCGCAGCCGCGGCACGCGCGCGTTCTATCAGGTGCGCGTGGGTGCGCCGACGCGCACCGGCGCCGACGACCTGTGCAGCCGCATTCAGCGCGCCGGAGGCGCCTGCATGGTGCTGCGCAATGGCCGCGGCGCCGGATGACGCTTATTCGGCGGTGACGACGTGCTGCGTCTCGCCGGTCGCAAGCGCGGCGAGGATCTTCTCGACCAGATCGCGCGCGGACTGGGCGCTCAACTCGACGGCGACGCGCTCGCGGCCGCCTTCCCCCTCGTTGGTGAAGTCGATGCTCAGCGCGTGATCGAGCGGCGCGTGATACGGGTGGTCAAAATAGACATTCGCGGTGTCGATGTGCATCCAGCCGTTCGGACCCTTGGCGCTGCCGAACAGCTTGGCCTTCTCCACAATGTAGGAACACATGGCGATCTCCTGATGTCACTTGCCGGCGAGATGCTTGCCGAAGAAGGCAAAGACCTTGCCCCAGCCGTCGACGGCCAGCTGCGGGCGATAGCTCGGCCGATCGACCGCGAAGAAGGCGTGTCCGGCGCCGTCGTAGCGATAGAACTCGTAGGTCTTGCCGAGCCGCTTGAGCACGTCCTCGGTCCGGTTGACCTGATCCGGCGAGGGCGCCTGGTCGTCGTTGCCGAACAGGCCGAGCAGCGGGCAGGTCATCTTCTCGGTCAGATCGATCGGCGCCACCGGCCGCTTCGGCGAGATGTCGTCGGGCTGGTCGGCGATGACCCGTCCGCCCCAGCAATCGACGGCGGCGTCGATGCCGGGCACGGTGCAAGCCGCCAGATACGTGTGGCGGCCGCCCGAGCAGAACCCGATCACGCCGACCTTGCCGTTCGATTCCGGGCGTGAGCGCAGGAACGCGATCGCACCGGCGACATCGCCCATCACCTGTTCGTCGGCAACACCGCCCGCCGCGCGGACCCGCGCGCCGATGTCATCGGGACTGCCGGGACCTTCGCGGAAATAGAGGTGCGGAGAAATGGCCGCATAGCCGTGGTGCGCGAACTTGCGGACCACCTCGGTGGTCCACTCGTCCCAGCTCGGAAGGTGATGGATCACGACGATGCCGGGGAACCGTCCGGCTTCGGTCGGGCGCGCGTAATAGGCTTCGCCCTGGTCGTTGTTGTGGCCGCGGAAACTGACGATTTCCGCCAATATGCCCCGATAACTCATGCGGATATCTCACGTTGAAAAGTCGACAGGGAGGGCCGGACTATAGCGGGGCGCGCGTCGGCGTACAGCCGCCTTTCGGGGGCCGTCCTGAACCTGCGTGGCGATCGCGTGTCGGCTGTCAGATTTTCACGGCGCGGCGATAAAGATGCCAGGTGGCGTGCCCGAGTATCGGGACCACGATCGCCAGGCCGACGAAGAACGGCAGCGAGCCGATCACGAGCAGGGCGGCGACGATCAGGCCCCAGAGCGCCATGGTGGCGGGATTGGCCGCGACCACCCGGACGGAGGTGAGCATCGCCACGGCTGCGCCGACGTCGGCGTCGAGCAGCAGCGGGAACGAGATCGCGCTGATCGTGAGGACCACGACGGCGAACAGAAATCCGATGCCGCACCCGATCGCGATGAGGCCGTGCCCGGACTTGGTCGTCAGCACATCGTGCACGAACTGGCTGATCGACGCCGGCGGCATGTCGCCGAACAACGATTCGTAGATCGCCTGCGCCGAGGCGAGCCAGGCGAGGAAGATCAGCATCAGCAGCACGCCGAGCCCGGCGATCGCGCCGATCGAGGGCGAGCGGAGCACGCCGAAGGCGTCGCGCCAGGAGACGCGGAGGCCCATCTCGCGCCGGCGGCTCATCTCGTAAAGGCCGACCGCCGCGATCGGTCCCACCAGGGCAAATCCGGCGGCAAGCGGGAATAGCAATGGCAGGACGTTGTGCCCGAGCGCGGCGCCGCCGAGCATGAAGCCGACGATCGGATAGATCAGACCGACGAACACCGTGTGGCTCGGCATCGCCAGGAAATCATCGATGCCGCTCGCGAGGGCGGCCCTCAGATCCGTGACTCCGATTTTGCGGATAGCCGGGTGAGCCGGGCGCGGAAGCGCGCCGGCGATGATGTGCAGCGACGCCATGTTCGTCTCCTCGACTGGTGCGGTCGCAGGGCGAACGTGATCCGATCGTCGTAAACGGCCACGCCGATCCGCGACCCGCCGCCAGTCTAGCGAGTGCCTCCCATCGCGGCATTCACGATCTCGCCAGAGCGGTATGGTGTTCTTGAGAAACCCGGATGTTTCCCGCAGCGCGGCTTCGTCTGCGCGAATTGAGGTCCATTCCGTGCTGCAGTGCAGCGCTGAAATGAGTCCATGGACGAAGTCATGCTCGAGTATGCGTCCGGCCCCGCATCAGCAGCTCCGGAACCCGCATCGCTCAACTGCGCCGCAGCTTGCGCGATGCGCCTGAGCGGCCGCGGCCGCTCTCCTCGACGAGCGACGCGAGCTTGATGCCGGCCCGTCGGGCGATCAGTTGCTTGCGGCCATTGGGGCGGGGCTTGGCCTTCGGCACACGATCGAGCAGATAGGCGCGCGCATGCTTCTTCGAGCCTGCACGGTCGTCCTTCCGCTCGGCTTGCTTGCTGCGCTGGCTGGAGGCGGACGTCGTCTGGACCCGCTTCTCGTCCGTCGCTTTGCGCGTCTTGTCCGCGGAGGTCTTTTCGCGATCCGCTTTCAACTCGCGGGAAGGCTCCGGCATGATGCTGGCCAGCGGGAGTTCGGCGAAAACGCCGACGCGCGGGCAGGGCATGCGCGCCGGCAGCTTGAAGGACACGCTCTCGGGCTTGCGGCTGCGCCAGTCTTCCGCTGGCCGTCCGGTGATGATGCGCACGTAGTGACGGGTCTCCTGGGGCAGTTTGCCGCGGTTCGCCAGCCAGTCGCTGATGCGTTTGGGGCCGGCGTTATAGGCGGCCGCCGCCAAGCCGAAATTCCCGAACTTCTCGAACAGCGAGCGCAGCAGACGCGCGGAGGCGCGCAGGGCGGCGCGGGGGTCGAACGGATCCTTCAGGCCGAGCTCCTGCGCCACCTTGGGCATGAACTGCGCGACGCCCTGGGCGCCGGCCGGACTGACGGAATCCGTGTCGAACCGGCTCTCCTGCCAGATCAGGCTGGTGAAGAATGCCACCGGCACGTCGTTGTTCTGCGCTGAGTCGGCGAGCGCGTCGCACAGTTCCGCCCGCGACAGGTCGCGATCGGCTGCGTCAGAGGCGGATTCGGAATCTCCGGCCGCTTCTTTCGGCGCCGGTGTGCTCTTTTCCACTGCCGCACCGGCCGAAGGCACAGGATTGCCGCCGTCGGCGGCGGGCGGTGGGAAGGTAGATGATGCCGGTGGCTGCTCGTCGGCAAACGGAACTGACGTGAGGACGAGCAGGCACAGCACGGCCATTGCGGTCGTTCGCATGCAACAAAATCCGGTGCGCGCGGAAACGATGCGGCCGCGCGTTCAGGTTTGATGAATGGGGAATTCCCCTCGTGCGCCGGGCCAGATGGCGGGAGAAGGCGGCGTTAATGTGGAGTACTTACCTTGGGGAAGCTGGTGAGGCAGTTTGGCGCGCAGCATCCGCTCACACGGCGCTCACGCCTGTTCACGTCTTGCCGGCGGCCTCTGGGCGGTATGGCGGCTGCGTGCTAAGCGCGTGCCGACCCGATTGGACCGGCCAAACGGATTTTCTCTCTTGGTTCGCGCCAGCTCGTCTGCTTCCGTTTCCTCATGACCGCGCAAGGCATCCCGGCGACTTATCAGCTCTGGCGCGACCACCGCGGCCGCGTGTCGCTGCTGCGCGTCGTGACGCTCGCCTGCCTTCTGTGGCCGGCGGTCCTCACCGCCTGGGACGTCTGGTGGCAGCAGCTCGGCGCGCGGCCGATCAACGATCTCATTCACCGCAGCGGCTTCTGGGCCATCGTCTTCATCATGGCGTCGCTCGCGGTCACGCCGCTGCGCCAGGTCGCCCGACTGGGCGCGCTCGTGGACGTACGGCGCATCATCGGCGTGGGCGCTTTCTGCTACGCGGCCGTGCACATCTCTCTCTATGTCGCGGATCAGATGTTCGATCTCGGCAAGGTGGCGAGCGAGATCGTGCTGCGTCCCTATCTGACCATCGGCTTCATCGCGCTGCTCGGGACGACGGCGCTGGCGGTCACGTCGACCGACACGATGGTGCGCCGTCTCGGCGGGCTGCGCTGGCGGCGGCTGCACCAGGTCATCTACCTGATCGGCGTCCTGG
>CAYVBN010000484.1:0-3745 GCA_964449645.1 uncultured Hyphomicrobiales bacterium | reverse complement strand
GGTGCCGAAATTACGGTCGGTGAGCAGCATGGTGATGGCGCCCGCCAGCACCGGCAGCGCCAGCAGCAGCAGGAACACGGTCACCAGGATCGCCCACACGAACAGCGGCATCTTGTGCAGCGTCATTCCCGGCGCGCGCATGTTGAAGATGGTGGTGATGAAGTTGATGGCGCCGAGGATCGAGGAGGCGCCGGCGAGATGGATCGACAGGATGACGAAGTCGACCGCGGGGCCGGGGTGGCCGGACGTCGACAGCGGCGCGTACAGGGTCCATCCGGTGCCGGCGCCGAGCGAGCCGGGCTCGCCTTCGACGAACATGGAGATGATGAGCAGCGAGAACGAGGCCGGCAGCAGCCAGAACGAGATGTTGTTCATGCGCGGGAACGCCATGTCGGGCGCCCCGATCATGAGCGGCACCATCCAGTTGCCGAACCCGCCGATCATCGCCGGCATGACCATGAAGAAGATCATGATCAGGCCGTGGGCCGTGACGAAGGCGTTGAATTCGTGCGGGCTGGGGAAGATCTGCAGGCCCGGATTCTGCAGCTCCATGCGCATCGCGATCGAGAACGAAGCGCCGATGATGCCGGCCACGATCGCGAACACCAGGTACATCGTGCCGATGTCCTTGTGGTTCGTCGAATAGAGATAGCGGCGCCATCCGGTCGGATGACCGTGCGCTTCGTGCGCGTGAACTGCCGTCGTTGCCATGATCGCGTCCTTCGACGTTGTTGTTGTCGCCTGTTCGTGAATGCCTGCCGCTTCGCCTCACTCGGAAGCGGTCGTTGCCGCGGCGACGGCGGTCGGAGCCGGCTCGTCCTCGCGTGCGTACTTCTTCTTCGCCTCGTCGACCCATGCGGTGAACGCCTGCTCGCTGACGACGCGCACGGCGATCGGCATGAAGGCGTGATCGCGGCCGCACAGCTCCGAGCACTGGCCGTAGTACACGCCCTCCTTCGTCGCCTTGAACCAAGTCTCGTTGAGGCGGCCCGGAATGGCGTCGATCTTGATGCCGAACGAGGGCACCGCGAAGGAGTGGATGACGTCGGCGCCGGTGACCTGCACCCGAACGATCTTGTTCACCGGCACGACCATTTCATTGTCGACCGAGAGCAGGCGCGGCTGATCGGGCTTGCGATCCTTGTCCTGCAGCATCAGCGAATCGAATTCGAACTTGCCGTTGTCCGGATAGCTGTAGCTCCAGAACCACTGCTTGCCGGTGGCCTTCACGGTCAGGTCGGCCTGCGGCGTGTTGAGCTGGAAAAACAGCAGACGGAACGACGGCACCGCGATCACCACCAGGATGCAGACCGGAATGATGGTCCACAGCACCTCGAGCATGGTGTTGTGCGTGGTCCGCGACGGCGTCGGATTGGCGCGCGCGTTGAACCGCACGATGATCACGATCAGCAGCACCAGGACGAGCAAGGCGATCGCGGCGATGATCCACAGGAGGAAGTCGTGGAACCAGATGATGTCCGCCATCACCGGGCTGCCGGCCTGCTGCAGACCCATCTGCCACGGGGACGGCTGACCGAGGCCCGCCAGGGCGACGCCGCCGCTCGACACGACGGCCAGCACGGCAACGGCCAGCACGGCGACGACCATGACAATCAAACGGGACGTAACCTGCATCGCCTCTTCGCTCCTTCGACGAATTACGGCCGTGACCGAACCTTCGCAACACATGTTCGCATCGGAACGCGCGCAGACGGCCTCTGCGAACTCGGGTACCCCAGGGGGGTGCACGCGCTGGATGCAGCGCAATAGGGGAAACCAGGGCCTCTCAAACCACAATTCCGCCCTACTCGCAATGTGCGTCAGCGCAGAAGCTATGCGACAAACGGCGTAACAATGGCAAAGGGATGTTCAACCTGCATTTTCAATCGTCGCGCGACCAAAAGCGGGGGCGCGCGTTCTTGACTCGGCGCGCGCGCGATGTAGGCAAGCCGGGCCGGCGGTTCGCGAGAGGGGCGAAAGCGATTCGCCCGACCGACATCTCCGTCATATCGGTCGGCGCCGACCGCGCGAGGACATGGATCATGCGGATATTCGGGCAGGCGCTGCAGTCGCTTGGCGGGGCGGCGCTGGCATCGATCGCTCTTCTGGCACTCATCGCCGGGACCATTTCGGCCGCGCACGCGCAGGGTGCCGTGAAGTCGGTGCACGGAGACTGGCAGATCCGCTGCGACACGCCGCCGGGCGCGCAGGGCGAGCAATGCGCGCTGATCCAGAGCGTCACCGCCGAGGACCGGGCGAATGTCGGATTGACGGTCATCGTGCTCAAGACCGCCGACCAGAAGAGCCGGCTGATGCGGGTCGTGGCGCCGCTCGGCGTGCTGCTGCCGTCCGGATTGGGCCTCAAGGTCGACAACAACGACGTCGGACGCGCCGGATTCGTGCGCTGCCTGCCCAACGGGTGCGTCGCCGAGGTCGTGATGGACGATGAGCTGGTCAAGAAGCTGCGCGGCGGCCAGACCGCGACTTTCATCATCTTCCAGACCCCCGAGGAGGGAATCGGCTTCCCGATGAGCCTCAAGGGCTTCGGCGAAGGCTTCGACAAATTGCCGTAGCTGCCGATTGCCACTTCACACTGCTGCTCCTCACTCGTGCCGCAGCATGTCCCTTAATTTCTCGCTGGTGAGATTCCGCGCGCCGCGGCGCGCTCCCTCCCCCCTTGCGGGGGAGGGTTGGGGTGGGGGTGCAACCCGCGGCCTGCGTTCACCCCTCCCCGTCCTTCCCCGCAAGGGGGAGGGACCGATTACTGAAGCCACTGAGGACGATATTTTGTGCCCGAACGGCGAAAAGGCGAGCAGGCGCGCTGAGGACCGATCGCTCCGGCGCCGGGGGCTCTCGCGGGTGGAGCCCTGAGCGCTTATCTTCGCCCTGAATCAACCGGAAGCCCTGTTATGACTTTGCCCACGTCGCCCACGTCCTCCCTCATCGACCGGGCCGGCCTCGATCGGCCGCGTTTGGGAAAGATCCTCGCCCGCGGCCTCGACGGCGCCGACGACGGGGAGCTCTTTCTCGAATACCGCCAGGCCGAAGTGCTCGTGTTCGACAACGGCCGGTTGAAGCAGGCGACCTACGACACCGGCCAGGGTTTCGGACTGCGCGCCGTCAAGGGCGAAGCCGTGGGTTACGCCCATGCGTCCGACGTCTCCGAAGCCGCCATCGCGCGCGCCGCCGACGCGGTGCGCGCCGTCAAGGGCGGCTATTCGGGCCGCTATGCCGAGGCGCCCGGGCGCACCAATGTCCGTCTCTACGGCGACGACAATCCGCTCGGCGCGCCGTCCTTCGAGACCAAGGTGAAGCTGCTCGAATCGATCGACGCCTATGTGCGGGCCAAGGACCCGCGCGTCCGGCAGGTCACCGCGAGCGTCGCGGCAACCTGGCAGGTCGTCGAAATCCTGCGCGCCGACGGCGAGATCTACCGCGACGTCCGTCCGCTGGTGCGCGTCAATGTCTCGGTGGTGGCAGGCGACGGCGAGCGCCAGGAGACCGGAAGCCACGGCTACGGCGGCCGCGAGGGCTACGAGCATTTCATCGCCGCCCAATCGTGGCAGACCGCGGCCGACGAGGCGGTGCGCCAGGCGCTGGTCAACCTCGCGGCGGTGCCGGCGCCCGCCGGCGAGATGGACGTGGTGCTCGGCCCGGGCTGGCCGGGCGTGATGCTGCACGAAGCGGTCGGCCATGGCCTCGAAGGCGATTTCAACCGCAAGAAAACCTCGGCCTTCGCAGGGCT
>CAYVBN010000483.1:0-3130 GCA_964449645.1 uncultured Hyphomicrobiales bacterium | reverse complement strand
ATCCTGCGGCGGCCGGCCGCGCCGCCCCTTCACCGGCGGCAGCAAGGCGTCCAATACCCGCCACTCGGCGTCGCTCAAGTCCCCCCGGCCCAAGGCTGCCTCCCCCGAATCTACAGCCTTGAATCAAAACCGGAGTCATCGGTCAACTCTTTTGTCCACAGGACCTAGCAGAACTTCAACAAACGGCCAGTGCTGCGAAGATGCGACCAGTTCCAGAGTCGCTTGTAGCAGCGCGACCTCGTTGGCGTCCGTGTCAGCCAGCTCGTATTGCGGTTCGGGCCATTCGAGTTCATACGCCGTCTCACGGTAAAGTGAAGTCGTCCGAGTGAAGTGAGTGCCGTCGAGCACCACGGTATGAGCCGTCAGACGCGGATCGATGAAGAAGCCATCTTTGTGCAATCGAAGGGCGCTGGTCATAAGGGTAAGCGATGTTTTGGTCCCACCTTCCGGATCGAGGCCGGTTCTGAGAGTCTGCGGTTCGATTTGGACTGTCAGGCTTAGAATGGACACTGAGCGTAGCGCTATCACGGAGCCGGTTCGGCGGATCGAGGTCTTCACGGGCGCGGGTCGACGGCGCACGTGGAGTGCCGAGGCCAAAGCGCGGATCGTCGCGGAGACGATGACGGGCGAGGAGTCGGTGTGCGCGGTGGCACGGCGCCACGGCCTGTCACCGCAGCAGGTGTTCGGATGGCGCCGGGAGGCACGGCGGGCCGCGGAGAACAGCAAGTCGAAGGGATCGCTGTTCGTGCCCGCGATCATTGAGCCGACGGCATCGCCGCGTCCGCGTCAACGCACGGAGGCGAGGAGCAGCCGACGCGATGAGACTGTGGGTGGCATTGAGGTCGAGATCGACGGCATGGTCGTGCGGATCGGCCGCGATGCCGATGCGAAGGTCATCGCCACGGTGCTGCGGGCGCTGAAGGGCGGCGCATGATCGGCCCGACGGGCGCGGTTCGGGTCATGGTGGCGACCAGGCCGGTCGACTTCCGGAAGGGTGCGGAAGGGTTGGCGGCGCTGGTCCGCGAAGAGATGAAGGCCGATCCGTTCTCGGGAGCCGTCTATGTGTTCAGGGCGAAGCGAGCCGACCGGGTGAAGCTGATCTATTGGGATGGCACCGGCGTGTGCCTGTTCGCCAAGCGGCTCGAGGACGGGAAATTCCGCTGGCCGAGCGCCCAGGATGCGGTGATGCGGCTCTCGGCTGCGGAGCTCGCGGCCTTGTTGGAAGGCCTGGACTGGAAGCGCGTTCACGCGGCGCGAGAGATAGCGGCACCGGCGCAGCCGAGCTGAGCTGCGACACAGTGAATCGGCGATGACGGAACGCTCGCCATCCGTTGCCGCGCGTGATTCAATCGCGCCATGACGAAGGCGGCGGATGCGCTTCCCGACGATCCCGGCACGCTCAAGGCGATGCTGATCGCGGAACGCATCCGCGCCGAACGGCTGGAGCAGATCATCAAGGAGCTGCAACGGCATCGCTTCGGCCGCCGCGCGGAGCAGCTTCCGGAGGATCAGCTTCTGCTCGGCTTTGAAGAGGCCGAGCAGGTTGCAGCGAGCGGCGAAGCCGATATCGAAGCCGCTGATGCGGCCGAGCGCGCAGAACGCTCGCGGAAGCGACGCATGAACCGCGGCTCGCTTCCGGCCCATCTGCCGCGCGTGGAGACGGTGATCGACATCGACAATCGAGCCTGTCCCTGCTGCGGCAATGCGTTGCACCGGATCGGCGAGGACACCAGCGAGCGGCTCGACATCGTGCCGGCGCAGTTCCGCGTGCTCGTCGTTCGCCGGCCTAAATACGCCTGCCGGACCTGCGAGAGTACGGTCGTGCAGGCACCGGCGCCGGCGCGACTGATCGAGGGCGGACTACCGACCGAGGCGACGGTGGCGCAGGTGCTCGTCTCCAAATACGCCGATCATCTGCCGCTCTATCGGCAGGCGCAGATCTATGCACGGCGGGGGCTCGACCTCGACCGCTCGACCTTGGCCGACTGGGTCGGGCGCGCCGCCTTCACTTTGCGCCCGGTGTACGAACGGCTGCTGACGACGCTCAAGGGCTCGACCAAACTGTTCGCTGACGAGACCACGGCGCCGGTGCTCGATCCCGGACGTGGCCGCACCAAGACCGGACAGCTCTGGGCCTATGCCCGCGATGATCGACCCTGGGGTGGGTCAGACCCGCCTGGCGTCGTCTACGTCTACGCGCCGGATCGCAAGGCCGAGCGGCCGATCGCACACCTCGACGGCTTCACCGGCATTCTGCAAGTCGATGGCTATGGCGGCTATCGCGTGCTCGCCGAGCGCGGTGACGTAGAACTCGCCTTCTGCTGGGCGCATGTGCGCCGTCGCTTCTACGAACTCGCGGCAGCGGGCCCGGCGCCGATCGCCAGCGAGGCGCTGGAGCGCATCGCCGCGCTCTATGCGATCGAGGCCGAGATTCGTGGCCGCAGCCCCGATGAGCGCGGTGTCATCCGCCAAGACAAGAGCCGGCCGATCATCGAGGCGCTCGAACCCTGGCTGCGCGGCAAGCTCGCTCTGATCAGCCAGAAGACCAAGCTCGCCGAAGCGATCCGCTATGCGCTCTCACGCTGGCAAGGGCTGACCCGCTTCCTCGATGACGGCCGCATCGAGATCGACAGCAACGTCGTCGAGCGCGCCATTCGCCCGATCGCGCTCAATCGCAAGAATGCGCTCTTCGCCGGCTCCGATGGTGGCGGCGAGCACTGGGCCGTCATCGCTTCGCTGATCGAGACCTGCAAGCTCATCGGCGTCGAGCCGCAAGCTTACCTCGCTGACGTTCTCACCCGGATCGTCAACGGTCACCCCAACAGCCGCATCGACGAGTTGCTGCCCTGGGCCTATCCCACCGCCGCATCCCTCAACGCCGTGGCCTGAAAACATCGCTTACCTTGATCTGACGGCGATGCTGGGCGAGGCGGCGGTGCTGCAGGTAGGCGAACGCAATAGAGGTCATCAGCGCATGCCGGTGCAGCCCGGTCCAGGAGCGCCCTTCGAAGTGACTGAGCCCAAGCTCGATGTCGGCAGCACACGGCGCCGCTGCGCGCCGTCGGACCGGGACATTTTTCCGCCTGTCTGCGGCATGACGAACTGGCGCCGCCCGATTTCGGGACAATCT
>CAYVBN010000482.1:0-2654 GCA_964449645.1 uncultured Hyphomicrobiales bacterium | reverse complement strand
CGTCAGCCATGTTTAGGCCGCCGATCCGGTGATAATCCGCTATATTTCAATGACTTAGGTCGAAAAAAATACCGTCAGCGGCCATCTGGATGGTGACGGTAGCGGCGAGAGTCGGACTTGGCAACGGTATCTTGCACCGTCAGGCGGTCCGTCGGCACCGATCTTAGCGGGCCGATAGATGCCGAACGTCAATCGACGTTTTTCTATCTAGATCAATATGTTAAGTTGAAATCGCGGGATACTGCAGGATACCCTGGGCGGGCCCTGAATCATTCCCACTCGATCGTCCCCGGCGGCTTGCTCGTCACGTCGTAGACGACGCGGTTGACGCCTTTCACCTCGTTGATGATGCGCGTCGCGACCAAGCCTAAGAATCTCATGTCGAAGGGATAGAAGTCGGCCGTCATGCCGTCGGTCGAGGTGACGGCACGCAGGCCGACCACGTAATCATAGGTGCGGAAATCGCCCATCACGCCGACGGTCTTGACCGGCAGGATGACGGCGAAGGCCTGCCAGATGTCGTCGTAGAGCCCGGCGCGGCGGATCTCCTCGATGTAGATCTCATCAGCCAAGCGTAAGATGTCGAGCTTCTCGCGCGTGATCTCGCCCGGGCAGCGGATGGCGAGGCCAGGCCCGGGAAACGGATGCCGGCCGACGAAGGCCTCGGGCAGGCCGAGTTCGCGGCCGAGCGCCCTCACCTCGTCCTTGAACAATTCGCGCAGCGGCTCGACCAGCTTCATGTTCATGCGCTCGGGCAGGCCGCCGACATTGTGATGCGACTTGATGGTCACCGACGGCCCGCCGGTGAACGAGACGCTTTCGATCACGTCGGGATAGAGCGTGCCCTGCGCGAGGAATTCGGCGCCGCCGAGCTTCTTCGCCTCGTCCTCGAACACGTCGATGAAGAGCTTGCCGATGGTCTTGCGCTTCGCTTCCGGATCGGTAACGCCAGCGAGCGCGGAGAGGAAGAGCTCCTCGGCTTCGACGTGCACGAGCGGGATGTTGTAACTGTCGCGGAAGAGGCTCACCACCTTCTCGGCCTCGCCGAGGCGCAGCAGGCCGTGGTCGACGAACACGCAGGTGAGCTGCTCGCCGATCGCCTCGTGGATCAGCACGGCAGCGACCGCGGAATCGACGCCGCCCGAAAGCCCACAGATCACGCGTCCCTTGCCCACCTGCGACCTGATCTTCTCAATCGCCTCGTCGCGGAAGGCGCGCATCGTCCAGTCGCCGCGGCAGCCGACGATATTGCGCACGAAATTGCGGATGAGCGCGGCGCCGTGCGGCGTGTGCACCACCTCGAGATGGAATTGCGTCGCGTAGAAGCGGCGCGCCTCGTCGGCGATGACGGCGATCGGCGCGTTCGGCGAGGTGCCGACCGCGCGGAAGCCGGGCGGGAGCTTCGTCACCCGGTCGCCGTGGCTCATCCACACCGGATATTTCTCGCCCTTGCGCCACACGCCCCGAAACAGCGGCACGTCGTCGGTGACCTCGACCTCGGCGCGGCCGAACTCGCGGTGATGCCCGCCCTCGACCATGCCGCCGAGCTGGTGCGCCATCGCCTGCTCGCCGTAGCAGATGCCGAGGATCGGCACCCCCGCCTCGTAGAAGGACGGCGGCGGGAGCGGTGCGCCGTCGTCGAGCACGGAGGCCGGCCCGCCGGAGAAGATGACCCCCTTGGGCTTCATCCGGGCGAAAGCCTCGGCCGCCTTCCCGAACGGCACGATCTCGCAATAGACCCCCTCCTCGCGCACCCGCCGGGCAATGAGCTGGGTGACCTGGGAGCCGAAGTCGACGATGAGGATCTTGTCGTGGATTGCCGCCATGGTCCCCATTACGCGACCGCGCGGGCGGCGGCAACTGCCCGGAGGCCCGCCGGGGATGGCCAACGGACGGGAGACCCGGCGAATACCGAAGGGGTGTCCCCCGGTCCTGTTTCCCGGGCACAGGCACGGTGCGAAGTACCGCGCCGCAGAGCCGGGACCGGATCGCCCGAACTCAAGCGTTCGAGGACGAACTTGGGTGCCGGCAGGGCCGCTCACGAGGGGCCGCGATCACCTGTCATCCGGGTTTGGCAGTCGTCCGCTACCCTCGTTCCGACCGTCGGCCGCAGGCTGCCATGGCGCCTCCGGTTTCGGCTCGGGCATCCGTTGAACCTTCGAGGCCAGGTCCGCGACCAACGAAAGGACGCGGACGGCGTAGGGGTTGCGCCGTGTCCGGTGCGACGAGGTGGACCATGACTTTCCAACCGACCGACTTGCAGACCGAATGCCCGGTTGCCGTCCGTCTCGATGAGAGCGCGCGTGGGCCCGAGGTGATCGCGATGCTGCCAGAGCCGGATCACGCCGGCGAGGAGCACAAGGTCGCCCTTCTGCCCATCCTCCTGCTCGGCCTCGGCATCGTGCTCACGATCTCCTGGAATGCCCTGCTGCTGTGGCAGTTCATCAAGGGACTGATTTTCCTGATCGGCTACGCTTTTTCCTGATCTGCGGAGCGCGTTGTCCCGGGTCGAAGTTGCCGCGCGCGCCCCATGCTTCCCTCCCTGCTTTGCAGCCGGTCAAAGGCGCGCCCTGCGCCGAAGCGGAAGCGTTTATCATCCTGACTTTGCGAGGACCGAGACGAAGAACCCGTCGGTGTCCGTCGTCCGCGGGGTC
>CAYVBN010000481.1:0-4358 GCA_964449645.1 uncultured Hyphomicrobiales bacterium | reverse complement strand
CCGCACGCGCTCGATCAGGACCAACGCGCCAATGCCGGCGTGCTAGAGAAGGCCGGCGGAGCGATTCGGCTCGACCAAGCCTTGTTCACGCCGGAACGGCTGGCCGCCGACATCACCGCGCTCGCGGCCGATCCGGATCGCCTCGCCGCCATGGCGGCCGCTGCCCGTTCCGTCGGAACGGTGGACGCGGCGGAGCGGCTGGCGGATCTGGTGCTGGCGACGGGCAACCGATCGGGGAACAGGGTTTCTGCATGAAGCTGCCACGGGACATCGGACCGATCCATTTCGTCGGGATCGGGGGCATCGGAATGAGCGGCATCGCCGAGGTGCTGGCGAACCTCGGCTACACGGTGACCGGGTCCGACGTCGCCGAGAGCGCGAACGTCAAGCGTCTGCGCGAGAAGGGGATCGCGATCGCGATCGGCCATGACGCGCGCAACGTCGACGGCGCCGACGTGCTCGTCGTCTCCTCCGCCATCCGGCGCGACAATCCGGAACTCGTCGCCGGCCGCCATAAGCGCCTGCCCGTCGTGCGCCGCGCCGAGATGCTTGCCGAGCTGATGCGGCTCAAGAGCTGCGTCGCGATCGCCGGCACGCACGGCAAGACCACGACGACCTCGCTCGTCGCCGCGTTGTTCGAAGCGGGCGGCTTCGACCCGACCGTCATCAACGGCGGCATCATCAACGCCTACGGCACGAACGCACGGCTCGGAGCCGGCGATTGGATGGTGGTCGAGGCCGACGAATCCGACGGCACCTTCCTCAAGCTGCCGGCCGACGTCGCCATCGTGACCAATGTCGATCCCGAGCATCTCGATCACTTCAAGACGTTCGAGGCCGTACAGGCGGCCTTCCGCGGCTTCGTCGAGAACGTGCCGTTCTACGGCTTTGCGGTGATGTGCACGGATCATCCGGTCGTGCAGACGATGGTCGGCCGCATCGAGGATCGCCGCATCGTCACCTACGGGGAAAATCCGCAGGCGGACGTGCGCCTGAGCGACCTCGATCACGTGAACGGACACTCGCGTTTCACGGTCGTGTTTCGCGATCGCACGGGAGCGGTGGCGCACGAGATCGCCGATCTCGTCCTGCCGATGCCGGGCCGGCATAACGCGCTCAATGCCACGGCGGCGATCGCGGTGGCGCGCGAGCTCGGCATTTCGGATGCGCTGATCCGCAAGGCGCTCGCCGGTTTCGGCGGCGTCAAGCGGCGCTTCACCCGCACGGGCGAGTGGAACGGGATCAGCATCTTCGACGACTATGCGCACCATCCGGTCGAGATCGCCGCGGTGCTGCGGGCGGCGCGCGAATCGACCAAGGGTCAGGTGATCGCCGTGATGCAGCCGCACCGCTATACGCGGCTGCAGTCGTTGTTCGAGCAGTTCTGCACCTGCTTCAACGACGCCGACAGCGTGATCGTGGCCAACGTCTATCCGGCCGGCGAGACGCCGATCGCCGGCGCGGACCGCGATGCGCTGGTGCACGGCTTGCGTGCGCGCGGGCACCGGCACGTGATCGCGCTCGACGGCCCGCAGCAGCTCGCGTCCCTCGTGCAGAACCTCGCGCGGCCCGGCGACTACGTCATCTGTCTCGGCGCCGGCAACATCACCCAATGGGCCTACGCGCTGCCCGGCGAGCTGGCGGCGCTCGGCGAGGGCGAGGCGGCCTGATGCGCGCGGCGCCGGATGTGCTTGCTCTTCGGGAGAGGATGCGCGCGCATCGCTGCTGCGCCCGCCGAACCCCGCGATGAGCTTTCCCGACATCGTTCCCGACCTGAAGGCCGCGATGCCCGGCCTGCGCGGCCGCCTGCTCGCCAACCAGTCGCTCGCCGAGCTGACCTGGTTTCGCGTCGGTGGCCCGGCGCAGGTGTTGTTCATGCCGGAGGACGAGGACGATCTGTCCTATCTGCTGTCGCGGCTGCCCGCCGAGGTTCCGGTGACGGTCGTCGGGCTCGGATCCAATCTGATCGTGCGCGATGGCGGCGTGCCGGGCGTCGTGGTCCGGCTCGGGCGCGGCTTCGGCGACATCCGGGTGGAGGAGGGATGCCGCATTCGCGCCGGCACCGCCGTGCCGGACGTGAAGATCGCCCGCACGGCGCAGGAATCCGCCATCGCCGGGCTCGCGTTCTTCCGCGGCATTCCGGGCGCGGTCGGCGGCGCGCTGCGCATGAACGGCGGCGCCTATGGGGGCGAGACCAAGGACGCGCTCGTCGAGGCGCGCGGCGTCGACCGGACGGGGCGCGTGCGCGTCTTCTCCAATACAGAGATGCAGTACGGCTATCGCCACTGCGGCGTGCCCGACGACGTGATCTTCACCCAGGCGCTGTTCCGCGGCAGGCCCGGCGATCCCGTCGAGATCGCGGCCGAGATGGACAAGATCACCGAGAGCCGCGAGGCGACCCAGCCGATCAAGAGCCGCACCGGCGGCTCGACCTTCCGCAATCCGCCGGGCGGCAAGGCATGGCAGCTCATCGACGCCGCCGGCTGCCGCGGGATGCAGATCGGCGACGCGCAGGTCTCGCCCATGCACTGCAATTTCCTGATCAATCTCGGACACGCGAGCGCCGCCGACCTCGAGACGCTCGGCGAGACGGTGCGCGAACGCGTGAAGCAGACCTCGGGCGTCGCGCTCGAATGGGAGATCAAGCGGATCGGCGTGCCCGCCGCCTGAGCCCGGAACGAAGACGCCTTGCGGCCAAAGCGGTTGCGGGCGCCGATTGAAGCGGAATCGAGAGCACGATGGCGAAGCACGTTGCAGTTCTGATGGGAGGCTGGTCGGCCGAGCGCGAGGTCTCGCTGCGCTCCGGCAAGGCGTGCAGCGACGCGCTCGCGCGCTTGGGCTATCGGGTCAGCCCGGTCGACGTCGGACGCGACGTCGCCACCGTGCTGGCGGAGCTGAAGCCCGACGTCGCCTTCAACGTGCTGCACGGCCGTCCAGGCGAGGACGGCACCATCCAGGGCGTGCTCGAAGTGCTCGCCATCCCGTACACCCATTCGGGCGTGCTCGCCTCCGCGCTGGCGATGCAGAAGGATCGTGCCAAGGTGGCGCTCCGCGACGCTGACGTGCCGGTGCCGGACGGAGTCGTTGTCTCCCGTTTCGACGCCGCCAAGGCGCATGTCCTGCCGCGTCCCTATGTGATCAAGCCGATCGCCGAGGGCTCGAGCGTCGGGGTCTTCATCGTCACCGAGGCGCACGAGCATCCGCCGCAGGAGCTCAACCGCGAGGACTGGAGCTTCGGCGAACGGGTGCTGTGCGAGCGCTATGTGGCCGGAAAGGAGCTCACCTGCGCGGTCATGGGCGAGCAGGCGCTCGACGTGATCGAGATCGTTCCGTCGGTAAAATTCTACGACTACGAGGCCAAATACGCTCCGGGTGGGTCCCGGCATATTCTACCGGCGCAAATTTCACCAAATGTTTACCAACTGGCCCGAAGACTGGCGTTGGCGGCGCATCGTGCGCTCGGCTGTCGGGGAGTCAGCCGGGCGGACTTTCGCTACGACGACCGCATGGGGATGCAGGGATTGGTCTGTCTCGAGGTCAATACCCAACCCGGCATGACCGAAACCTCGCTCGTGCCCGAGCTTGCGGCTTATGCGGGCATCAGTTTCGACGGGCTGGTTCGATGGATGGTGGAGGACGCCTCGCTCAACCGCTGAAGCGGTTCGGACCGTCACGCCTGACGGCGCCGTCCGCGGCGGTGCCGTCGCGGCGTGCGCGTTCGTTTCGCCGCCGTCTTGAACGGCCCTCGCGCGCTGTCGCCCGGGTGGGGCGCATCGGCGTGTTCGAGACCTGGCTCGACCGGCAGGCGGATCGGCTCTCGCGCTGGATGTGGCCGTCGGGAACCGGCGTCGCCCTCTCGGCGCTCATCGTGTTCGGCGGCCTGACTTACGGCGTCGTGTGCGGCGAACACGTGCCCGAGACCATGGCCTACCTCAAGGACCTGCGCGACATGGCGGCCAATGCGGCGGGGTTCGGCATCCGCTCGGTGGCGCTGTCCGGGCAGAAGCATCTCAGCCGCGAGGAGATCCTGGCGAGCGCCGGCGTGACGGGGCGGTCGTCGCTGTTGTTCCTCGACGCCGCCGCGGCCCGCCGCGGGCTCGAGAGCAATCCGTGGATCGCCGAGGCGAGCGTCTCCAAGCTCTATCCCGACCGGCTGCAGATCACGGTGACCGAGCGGGCCGCGTTCGCGCTGTGGCAGCACAATGGCAAGGTCGGCGTGATCTCCGCCGACGGCACGATGCTCGAGCCGTACGTGCCTTATCGCCTGGCCGGTCTTCCGCTCGTCGTCGGGCAGGGGGCCGAGACGCAGGGGCGCGGGTTCCTGGCGCTGCTCGACCGTTATCCGGTCATCCGCGACA
>CAYVBN010000480.1:0-2325 GCA_964449645.1 uncultured Hyphomicrobiales bacterium | reverse complement strand
CTGCTCGGACTGCGCATCGGGGTACGGATGCCATACGGCACGCGGAGCGGATTGCATGTTGCGACGGCGGAGAGTCTCGATCCGCCGCTCGGAGTGGTGCCGCTGTTTCGCGCGCTGCGCCGGAGTTCGTCGAGGCAAGTCGGCCGCAGCGCACCGGACGATCCGAACGGTCCCGATTTTCCCGCTGCGTAGCGCACGGTCCAGAGGCGCACGCCCCAATGAGGAACGAGAACATGACAATGATGAAACTCGACGTCGAGCTGCCGCCGATCACGATGCTGGCCGACGAATACGAAAAGCTGCGCACGCTGGCCGAAGTGGCGGAGGACTCCCATCCGCAGGTTGCTGACTATCTGGCGCGCGAAGTCGAGCGCGCGGTGGTGGTCGGGAAAGATACGCAGCCGCAGAATTTCGTGACCATGGGCTCGGAAGTCGAGTTCCGGGACGAGGTGAGCGGCCAGGTGCGGCGGATGACCCTGGTCTATCCGCCGGACGCCGACGTCTCGCAGGGGAAAATTTCGGTCCTCACCCCGATCGGTGCGGCGCTGATCGGGCTCTCGGTCGGACAGACGATCGCGTGGCAGACCGTCTCGAACGAACGGCGGCGGCTCACGGTGCTCGCCGTGAAGCAGCCGGCCCATGCGTGAGCGAAGCTGAAACTGCGTGAGCGAAGCTGAAACGGATACGCCCCGGCCTGTTGTCTTGGACCGGGACGGCGAACGACAGTCCGTTTTATCTGATCACGACCGAGACGGCGGACCGAGACGGCGGCCCCCTCACCCCCCCTGTCCTCGCTTCGCTCGGACGGCGACCTCTCACCAACGGGGAGAGGTGAAGCAGATAGGACCTGAATTCCTCAATTCTCTCAGCAGAGAATTCCTGCTCTTTCAGCAAGAGTTCCTGCCGGCGCCAAACTTCGATGAACGGAGTTCGTCTCATCTCTCCCCGGCGGTGAGAGGTCGGCGAGCAGCCGAAGTCGGATGTTTCCGACTTCGGCAAGGAATTATTTGAATGGCCGAACTCGAGTAGGCCCGAGTTCGGCTGCGCGCCGGATGAGGGGCGCCGGCGAGCAATGAGTCTGCTCGCTCCCGCCTTCTGTCCCCTCAAGGCACCAGGATCGACGAGCCGGTCGTGCCGCGGCTTTCGAGATCGCGATGCGCCTTCTGGGCGTCCTTCAGGGCATAGGTCTGCTTGACCGGGATCTTCACCGCGCCGCTGCCGACGACTTGGAACAGGTCGGCCGCCGTCTTGAGCAGGTCTTCGCGCTTCGCCGTATAGGTGTTCAGCGTCGGACGCGTCGCGAACAGCGAGCCTTTCTGCTGCAGGATGTTGATGTTGAAAGCCTCGATCGGACCCGACGAGCTGCCGAAGCTGACGAACATCCCGAGCGGCCGGATGCAGTCGAGCGAGGCCGGGAACGTGTCCTTGCCGACGCCGTCGTAGACGACGTCGCATAGCGCCCCGCCCGTGAATTCCTTCACCTTCGCGACGAAATCCTCGTTGCGATAGAGAATCGTGTGGTCGCAGCCGTTCGCCTTGGCCAGCTCCGCTTTTTCCTTTGATCCGACCGTGCCGATCACCGTCGCGCCGAGATGCTTCGCCCATTGGCACATGATCAGCCCGACGCCGCCGGCCGCGGCGTGAACGAGGAGCCGCGTGCCGCGGCCGACCTTGAACGTGCGGTTGAGCAGATACTGGACCGTCATGCCCTTGAGCATCATGCCGGCCGCTTGCTCGAAGCTGATGTTGTCCGGGAGCTTGACGGCCCGTTCGGCCGGCAGCAACCGCTCGGCCGCATAGCCCCCGAGCGCCGTCACGTAGGCGACACGGTCGCCGACCTTGAAGTCGGTCACGCCCGGCCCCACTGCGACGACCTCGCCGGCACCCTCGTTCCCCGAGACGAAGGGCATGCCGACCGGCGAGGGATACATGCCCATGCGGAAATAGGTATCGATGAAGTTGACGCCGGCGGCGTGCTGCTTGATGCGGATCTGACCTTGTCCGGGAGCCGCGACCTCGACCTCTTCGAATGTCAGCACCTCGGGACCGCCCACCTTGTGAACGCGCACTGCCGCGACCATGACTTGCTCCTTCGCCGTGGGCGGGCGTCCGCCCACCCCGTTGCATAATGAACGGCCGCGTGCCGCGCGCGCGTGCCGCGGCGGGATCATAGGGAGACGGCAAGCGGACGCAAGGGAGCGCCGTCGCCTCAACTCGCCCTGAACAGAAGGCCCGCGAAGAAGACGTAAACACCGATCGCGCACAGAGCGCCGGTGATCCATGCGTCCGGCGCCATCTGGTCGATCACCGCCATCAGCGCCAGTG
>CAYVBN010000479.1:0-1503 GCA_964449645.1 uncultured Hyphomicrobiales bacterium | reverse complement strand
GCCTCGACCGCGAAACCTTGTTATCTCGAGCCCGGATCACCTGATGCGCACCGATCTTCGTCTCTACGCCCTCGTCGATCCCGAGCGGGCCGGCGGTCGCCCGCTCGATGAATTGGCCCGTGCGGTCGCCGACGGCGGGGCGACGCTCGTGCAGTTGCGCGACAAGCTCGGCGAGACCCGCGCCATGGTCGAGACGGCGCGCGCGATCAAGTCGGTGCTTGCCGGCCGCGTGCCGCTGCTGATCAACGATCGTGTCGACGTAGCGCTCGCGGCGCGGGCCGACGGAGTCCATCTCGGTCAGGAGGACATGGCGGCGATCGATGCGCGGCGGCTGCTCGGGCCCGACGCGCTGATCGGCCTGTCGATCAAGACGACCGCCCAGGCCGCGGCGGCACCGATCGAGTTCCTCGACTATGTCTGCGTCGGCGGCGTGTTCGCGACGTCGTCGAAGGACAATCGCGATCCGCCGATCGGGGTCGAAGGTTTCCGCACCATTCTGTCCATCCTGCGCGAACGCGCCCCCGATCTGCCGGTCGGCGCGATCGCCGGCATCGACGCGACGAATGCGAGCGAACTGATCGAGGCAGGCGCCGACGGGGTGGCGGTGATCTCGGCGCTCTCGCTCGCGGGCGATCCAGCCACGGCGGCGCGCGGACTACGCCGCATCGTCGATTCAGCGCTCGCCAGACGGGCGTCCCCATGACGGTGCCCATCGCGGTCACCATCGCGGGCTCCGACTCCGGCGGCGGCGCCGGCATTCAGGCGGATCTCAAGACGTTCTCCGCGCTCGGCGTCTACGGCGCGTCCGTGCTGGCGGCGCTCACTGCCCAGAACACGACGGGCGTGCGGGCGATCCACGACGTGCCGGCCGATTTCGTCGCCGCGCAGATCGATGCCGTGTTCTCCGATCTGCGCGTGGATGCCGTGAAGATCGGAATGTTGTCGCAGCCGGCGGTGATCGAGGTGGTCGCGGCCGGTCTTGACCGCTATCGGCAAACCAATGTCGTGCTCGATCCCGTGATGGTCGCAGCCTCGGGCGATCCGCTGCTTGCCGCGTCGGCGGTCGAGGTGCTGCGGCGCGCGCTGATCCCGCGCGCGCGCCTCATCACGCCGAACCTGCCGGAGGCCGCGGCGCTGCTCGACTTGCCGATGGCGAAAAGCGAGGACGACATGCACCGGCAAGCCGAACGCTTGATCGCGCTCGGCGCGCGCGCGGTGCTGATGAAGGGCGGTCACGCGGAAGGGCCGGAGAGCGCCGATCTGCTGTTCGATGCCAAGGGCGTGACACGCTTCAGTTCGCCGCGCATCGCGACCAGGAACACGCACGGCACCGGATGCACGCTGTCGTCGGCGATCGCCGCGGGCCTTGCCAAGGGCGACGATCTCGCGACCGCCGTGCAGCGGGCCAAGGGCTACATCACGGCGGCGATCGCGGCCGCCGACCGGCTGGCGATCGGGTCGGGCCACGGCCCGGTGCATCACTTCCACGCCTGGTGGTGAAAG
>CAYVBN010000478.1:0-2970 GCA_964449645.1 uncultured Hyphomicrobiales bacterium | reverse complement strand
ACCAGGTCGCTGCCGTCGATCTCGGCGTTGACGGCCGGCAATTCCTTGAGGGCCTGCACGCAGGCGCGCACGAAGAAGCCCATGAAGCCGAGCTTCACGGCGTGCTTCTTCTCGAACAGGTCCTTGTACTGGTTGCGCAGCGCCATCACGTGCGACATGTCGACCTCGTTGAAGGTCGTCAGCATGGCGGCGGAGTTCTGCGCGTCCTTGAGGCGGCGCGCGATCGTCTGCCGCAGCTTGGTCATGCGCACGCGCTCCTCGCGCGCGGCGTCATCCGGCGGCGAGGGCGCGCGCACCTGCAGGGCGCCGGGCCCGGCGATGGGTGTCGGCTGCGCGGCGGCGCGCTCGATTGCCGCCAGCATGTCGCCCTTGGTGACGCGGCCGTCCCGGCCGGTGCCCGGGACGCATGCGACGACGATGCCGGTCTCGGCCGATAGCCTGCGCACCGACGGTGCGAGCGGCGCCTCAGCCGCCGCGGTGCGGGCGGGCGCGGGCTGTGCGGCGGGAGCGGGGGTCGGCGATGATTGAGGCGCAGGTGCGGATGCGGCCGGCTTGGCGGCGCTCTTGGCCCCGGCGGCACCGTCCTTGATCTGGCCGAGCAGGGCGCCGACCGCGACGGTCTCGCCGTCCTTGACAAGGATTTCCGAGAGGACGCCGGCGGCCGGTGCCGGCACCTCGATCGTCACCTTGTCGGTTTCGAGCTCGACGATCGGCTCGTCGACGGCGACCGCGTCGCCAGCCTTCTTGAACCATTTGCCGATCGTCGCCTCGGTCACCGATTCGCCGAGGGTGGGAACGCGAATTTCAGTCATGTGAGCAATCCTGAAGTGACGCGCCGGACGCTCCGCCGGCTCCGGACACGATCAGTCGAGGGCCTCGTCGAGCAGGGTCTTGAGCTGGGCGAGATGCTTGGAGACGAGCCCGGTCGCGGTGGCGGCGGAAGCCGGCCGGCCCGCGTAGCGCGGGCGCCGGTTCTGGGCTCCGATCTGGTTGAGCACCCATTCCAGATAGGTCTCGACGAAGTGCCACGCGCCCATGTTGCGCGGCTCCTCCTGGCACCAGACCATCTCGGCGTTCTTGAAGCGGCCGAGCTCCTGGGCGAGCGCCTTCATGGGGAACGGATAGAGCTGCTCGACGCGCACCAGATAGATGTCGTCGATGCCGCGCTTCTCGCGCTCCTCGAACAGGTCGTAGTAGACCTTGCCGGAGCACAGCACCACGCGCCGGATCTTGGCGTCGGCCACGAGCTTGATGCCGCCGTTCGGATGAGTCTGCGCGTCGTCCCACAGCACGCGGTGGAACGTCGTGTCCGGCCCCATCTCGTCGAGCCGCGAGACGGCGCGTTTGTGGCGCAGCAGGCTCTTCGGCGTCATCAGCACCAGCGGCTTGCGGATCTCGCGCTTGAGCTGCCGGCGCAGGATGTGGAAGTAGTTGGCCGGCGTCGTGCAGTTCGCCACCTGCATGTTGTCCTCGGCGCACATCTGCAGATAGCGCTCGAGCCGCGCCGAGGAATGTTCGGGACCCTGACCTTCGTAGCCGTGCGGCAGCAGGCAGACGAGACCGGACATGCGCAGCCACTTGCGCTCGCCCGAGGAGATGAACTGGTCGAACACGACCTGCGCGCCGTTGGCGAAGTCGCCGAACTGCGCTTCCCACAGGGTGAGCGCATTCGGCTCGCTCAGCGAGTAGCCGTATTCGAAGCCGAGCACGGCCTCTTCGGACAGCATCGAGTTGATGACCTCGTAGCGCGCCTGGCCGTCGCGCACGTGGTTGAAGGGCGTGTAGCGGTCCTCGTTCTCCTGGTCGATCAGCACCGAATGGCGCTGCGAGAACGTCCCGCGCTCGCTGTCCTGGCCCGAAAGGCGCACGCGGTGCCCTTCGAGCAGCAGCGAGCAGAACGCGAGCGCCTCGGCGGTCGCCCAGTCGATGTCCTGGCCGGTCTCGATCGCCTTTCGCCGGTTCTCGAGGAAGCGCTGGATGGTGCGGTGGGCGTGGAAGCCCTGCGGGACGGCGGTGATCCGCTCGCCGATCGTCTTCAACGTCTCGACCGCCACGCCCGTATTGCCGCGGCGCGGATCGTCGGACACCTCCGCCACCTTGAAACCGGCCCAGCGGCCGTCGAGCCAGTCGGCCCGATTGGCCTTGTAGCCCTGGGCGGCTTCGAGCTCGGCATCGAGGCGGCTGCGCCAGTCGGCGCGCATCTTGTCGACCTCGCCCTGGGTGACGACGCCCTCGCCGACGAGCTTCTCGGCGTAGATCTCCAGCGTGGTCGGATGCTGGCGGATCGTCTTGTACATCAGCGGCTGGGTGAACGAGGGCTCGTCGCCTTCGTTGTGGCCGAACCGCCGGTAGCAGAACATGTCGATGACGACCGGCTTCTGGAACTTCTGCCGGTATTCGGTGGCGATCTTCGCCGCGAAGGTCACGGCTTCCGGGTCGTCGCCGTTGGCATGGAAGATCGGCGCCTCGACCATCTTGGCGACGTCGGACGGATAGGGTGATGAGCGCGAGTAGCGCGGATAGGTGGTGAAGCCGATCTGGTTGTTGACGATGAAATGCAGCGAGCCGCCGGTGCGGTGGCCGCGCAGGCCGGAGAGACCGAAGCATTCGGCGACCACGCCCTGGCCGGCGAACGAAGCATCGCCTGAGATGAGCAGCGGCATCACTGCGGTGCGGTCCTCCGGCGTCGCGCCGTGCTGATCCTGCTTGGCGCGCGCCTTGCCGAGCACCACCGGGTTGACGATCTCGAGGTGCGAGGGGTTGGCGGTGAGCGAGAGATGCACGCGGTTGCCGTCGAACTCGCGGTCCGAGGAGGCGCCGAGGTGGTACTTCACGTCGCCCGAGCCCTCGACCTCGTCCGGCGTCGTCGAGCCGCCCTTGAACTCGTGGAAGATGGCACGGTGCGGCTTGCCCATCACCTGCGCCAGCACGTTGAGCCGGCCGCGGTGGGCCATGCCGAGCACGATCTCC
>CAYVBN010000477.1:0-2194 GCA_964449645.1 uncultured Hyphomicrobiales bacterium | reverse complement strand
CATTCCGCTTGCCCCTGCAGGTTTCCACGCGTCGCGCGGCGCCGTGAAAACCGAGAATGGAATTCGTGAATTCTCAGAGATCGGCGCACGGGCGAGCCGTGAGCCGAACGCGAACGATTTTACTGGTTACTGCGAGTGCGCCGGCAAACAGCCTCGCCGGCCAATTGCGGAACGTCGGAGTGGCGGCTCCCAGGCGCTCCGCGAATCACTTCAATGTACCCTCAACCGCGACCGGCTCAAATGAGTCCAGATCGTGAACTCGCGAATTCCCATGTTTTCGGAGGCGGTTCATTCTGTCGCCATCACAAGTACTTGGGCTTGTGGTGGCATGCGAGCTGCACCGCAGCATCTTGGGCTTGGCGGGCTGAGCGAAGGCGCCTGTTCGGCGCGCGGGGCGCGCGCCGTCCGAAATTTCTTGTTCGCAATGCGGCTCAGAGCGCCGACTGGGCTTTCCGTGGCGGCCGCTCGGGCCGGCCGGCGACCTTGGCCCGGCGCAGCAGGTCCTCGATGCTGACGCGGCCGAGCGCCTGCGCGAACGCCTTCTCGGCCTCGGCGAGGGCCGGCATCACCGCTCGCTCCAGAACGCTCGACGCCGGCAGCCTCGGATCATTGTCATCGGCCGTGCTGGCCGCCCGCACGATGTCCTCTGCGGTCAGACGCTCGCGTTCGCGTGCGAGCTCGTAGCCGCCGCGCGGCCCGCGGATGCCCTTGAGGATGCCCTCGCGGACGAGCGCCTGGAGAACCGTTTCGAGATGCCGGGGCGCAAGGCCGCTGCGCGCAGCCAGCGCCTTCGCGGAGACCGGGCGGTCACCGCAATGTTGCGCAATATCCGTGACGGCCGCGATGGCCAAAATGCATTTGCGTGGAAGCAACGCCATGACGCTTGGACACGCTGATAAAGTTCCGCAAGGTAATATATTAAGGCGCGGCGTGGGTCCAGACCATGCGGCAGGCCGTCCGGGTCTGCGCGGTCAATCCTTACCGGACGGGCCGTTCCGGGAGGTCGTCCCAGTCGAGCCGAACCCGCCGGCCTCGCGCTGCGTGCGGTCGAGCGCGTCGACCTCGCGCAAGGTGGCGTGGAGGACCGGGGCGATCACGAGCTGCGCAATGCGCATGCCGCGCACCACCTCGAACGGAGCCTCGCCCAGATTGATCAGCACCACGGCGATCTCGCCGCGGTAGTCCGCGTCGATCGTGCCGGGACTGTTGAGCACCGTGACGCCATGACGCGCCGCGAGGCCCGAGCGCGGCCGCACCTGTCCTTCGCTGCCGGGCGGCAGGGCGAGCGTGATGCCGGTCGGGATCAGCGCGCGCTTGCCTGGGGCGAGCACGACCGGCGCATCCGCCGGCACGGCGGCGTGCAGGTCGAGACCCGCCGCGAGCGCGCTCTGATAGACGGGCAGCGGGAGATCCGCGGCGTGCGGAAGCCTGACGATCGGAACCTCGACGTTGGTCATGCGCGCTCCGAGAGCACGTGCGCGATGCGCGCCACCAGCGTGCGGGCGACGTCGTTCTTGGACTGCGTCGGCCAGGATTCGACCCCTTCCCGTGTCACGAGCTGGATCGTGTTCTGGTCGCCTCCCATGACGCCGCTCTCCGCCGAGACGTCGTTGGCGAGGATCCAATCTAATCCCTTGCGGGCGAGCTTCGAGCGTGCGTGCGCGACGATGTTCTCGGTCTCGGCCGCGAACCCAATGACGAGGCGCGGGCGCTCGTGCGTGCGATGCGAGATGGTGGCGAGGATGTCCGGATTCTCCGACAGCGCGAGCTGCGGCGCGCCGCCGGAAGATTTCTTGATCTTCTGCGAACGCATGTCCGCGGCCCGCCAATCGGCGACCGCCGCGGCGAACACCGCCGCGTCCGTCGGCAGGGCCTGCTCGACGGCCGCGAGCATTTCGCGTGCGGTCTCGACCTTGACGACCCGCACGCCGGGTGGATCGGGCAGGGCGACCGGGCCGGAGACGAGCGTCACGTCCGCGCCCTCTGCGGCGGCCGCCTGGGCGATCGCATGCCCCTGCTTTCCCGAGGAACGGTTGGCGATGTAGCGCACCGGGTCGATCGGCTCGTGCGTCGGCCCGGAGGTGACGAGGATGCGGCGTCCGGCGAGCGCGCCGCGGCCGAACAGCGCTGCAACGGCGGCGACGATCTCGAGCGGCTCGGCCATGCGGCCCGCTCCGGCTTCACCGCTCTCGGC
>CAYVBN010000476.1:0-4266 GCA_964449645.1 uncultured Hyphomicrobiales bacterium | reverse complement strand
GCGCCGGCCTATCGGTTCAATGCCGGCCAGAAGGGGATCTACTGGATCGTAGTGGTGGGCGGAACGCTGATGGCGATCACCGGCTACGTGCTGATGTTCCCGTTCTACGGCACCAATGTTAGCAACATGCAATGGGCCCAGATGGTGCACGGCGTCGTGGCGATGCTGTTCATCGCCGCCATGCTGGGGCACATCTACATCGGCACGATCGGCATGGAGGGGGCGTTCGAGGCCATGGGATCGGGCACGGTCGACCTCAACTGGGCCAAGGAGCACCACGACCTATGGGTCGAGAAGGAATTGTCGCAGCGCCCGGGACCGGGCGCCACCACCCGCCCGGCCGCCACCCCGGCCGAATAAACGCGGATTAAGGACATTCGCGGCTGCCGTTCACGCCCGGCGCATTGCGCCGGGCGTTTGCTATGATGGGGTATGCGCATCGTCGGTCTTTCCGGTTGGAGCGGCGCGGGCAAGACGACGCTCCTCGTCAAGGTGATCCCGTGCCTCGTGGCGCGCGGGCTCACCGTGTCGACCGTCAAGCACGCCCACCACGACTTCGACGTCGACCAGCCGGGCAAGGATTCGCATAGCCATCGCTTGGCCGGCGCGCGCGAGGTGCTGGTTTCGTCGTCCCGGCGCTTCGTGCTCGTGCACGAGTTGCGCGGCGAGCCCGAACTGCCACTGCGCACGTTGTTAGGCAAGCTTTCGCCGGTCGATCTCATCATCGTCGAGGGCTATAAGCGTGAAAGCCATCCGAAGCTCGAAATCTACCGCCAGAGTGTCGGCAAGCCGCTGATGCAGCCGGATGACCCGTACATCGTCGCGGTGGCGTCGGATGCCGACGTGCCCGGATTGTCGGTGCCGCTGGTGCGGCTCGACGACATCGAGGCCGTCGCCGACGTGTTGTGCGCCCATGCGGCGCCGTTGCAAGCGGTCCTGACCCGAGGTTGAGAGATGGCGCAGCTCACCGACGATTGCTTCGCGTTCTCCGGCCCGCTGCTGCCGCTCGCGCAGATGGAGCGGCTGATCGCCGACCGGGTCGTGCCGGTTACCGAGACCGAGCAGGTCGGTTTGCGCGAGGCGCCCGGCCGCGTCCTCGCGACCGACATCGCCGCGCCGCTCGATCTGCCGCCGTTCGACAACTCGGCCGTCGACGGCTACGCGGTGCGGCACGCCGACCTCGAGCCCGCGCGCGAGACCCGGCTGCTGGTGGTCGACCGCGTCGCCGCCGGCCACGCGGCCACGCAGCCGCTGCTTCCCGGACAGGCGATCCGCATCTTCACCGGCGCGCCGATGCCGGAGGGCGCCGATACGGTCTTCATGCAGGAGGATTGTCGCGTGGAGGACGGCGCCGTCGTGGTCCCGCCCGGCCTCGAACGCGGCGCCAATTGCCGCTTCGCCGGCGAAGACGTGCGGAGCGGCCACATCGCGCTGCCGGCCGGGCGCCGGCTCGCGGCGCAGCATATCGCGCTTGCAGCGGCGCTCGGGTTCACGACCCTTCCAGTGCGCCGGTGCGTGCGCGTCGCCCTGTTCTCGACCGGCGATGAAATCGTCGAGCCCGGCGGCCTGCGCCCGCCGACCGCGATTTACGATGCCAACCGCTATCTTCTGACCGGCCTCCTCGAGCGGCTCGGCGCGCAGGTGACCGATCTCGGCATTCTGGTCGACGAGCCGGAGCCGCTCGGCGCGGCGATCGCGCGCGCGGCTGCGACCCACGATCTCGTCCTCACCTCCGGCGGCGTCTCGACCGGGGAAGCCGATCACGTCCGGGCCGCGGTCGAGCGCATCGGCCGGCTGATCTTCTGGCGTGTGGCGATCAAGCCAGGCCGGCCCGTCGCCATGGGGGTGATCCCGGCAGGCGCGGCGGCCAATGCCGCGGCCTTCATCGGCTTGCCCGGCAATCCGGCCGCGGTGTTCGTGACCTTCGTGCGCGTGGTGCGGCCGCTGTTGCTGACGCTCGCCGGCGCGTTGCCGGAACCGCTGGTGCCGCTGCCCGTGCGGGCGGGTTTCGGCTATCGCAAGAAGAAGGGGCGACGCGAATATGTCCGCGTGGCGCTGCGCCGGGGCGAGAACGGAGACATCGAGGCGGTCAAGCACCGCCAGGAAGGCGCGGGCGTCATCACCTCCCTCACCGACACGGACGGCCTCGTCGAGCTCGAGGAAGAGCGCACCAGCGTGGAGCCCGGCGCGATCGTCGGATTTCTGTCGTACGCGGCGCTCGGCGCGTGAAAACGCCGAAGGCTCTTGCAATCAGATGCGCACGCCCGTCGTGCTGAAAGCGACATCCACGGGCTTCTGCACCGTGCTGAGGACATAGGCGCCGGCCACCGCAAGCACGGCGGCGGCCACGCACGCGGCAATGAAACTGCGCATGGAATCCTCCTGAAAATCGTACCAGATTTGTTGATTATGGGGCGGCGGCGCGTCTGATCAAGAGGCGACGCGTCGCGGGACGGTGCGCATGTTGCGAATCACGCGTCCGGATACTTGGCCGCAAGACGCTCGGCCTCGGCGGCATCGTCGGGCGTGTTGACGTTGAAGAAAGGGTCGATCGGCTCCTCCGGCCAATCGGCGATCCCGACGCCGTGCCGGCCGGTCCACACCTCGATCTTGTGCAGCCCTTCCTCGACCAGGGCGCGCCGCAAATCGTCACGCAGGCGCATCGGCCAGAGGCCGACGACGGGATGGCGCCACTCGCCCGAACGCGCACAGGCGAGCGGCGTGGCGGCGTCGCGCCGGGCGTCGTGCAGCCGCGACAGCAGGTCGCGTGGCACGAACGGGCAGTCGCCCGGAACGCTGGCCATCCATTCGAGGTCCGGCGCATGCGCCGCCGCCCAGTCCATGCCGGCGAGGATGCCCGCCAGGGGGCCGGCGAAGTCGGGCACGCTGTCGGCGACCACCGGCAATCCGTAGCGGGAAAACCGCGACGGATCGCCGTTGGCGTTGAGAATGACCCGCGCGCACACCGGCGCGAACCGCTGCAGCACCCGCTCGAGGATCGTGGTCCCGCCGATGCGGATCAGCGCCTTGTCGCCGCCGCCCATCCGGCGCGCCAAGCCGCCGGCGAGCACTAGGCCGAGTGTGGGAGGAAGCTCAGTCGTCATGCACGGCCGCTTTGCGGCGATGCTTCGCGCTCTCTTCCTCCACATAGGCGAGGTCCTGATCGAACACGATGCGCGATTCGCCGGCGAGCGCGATGAAGCGCTTGCCGCGCGCGCGCCCGATCAGCGTCAGGTTGGCCCTGCGGGCGAGGTCGACACCCCAGGCCGTGAAGCCCGAGCGCGAGACGAGGATCGGAATGCCCATGCGTACGGTCTTGATTACCATCTCGGAGGTGAGCCGGCCGGTGGTGTAGAAGATCTTGTCGTGAGCCGGAATTCCGTGCCGGAACATCCAGCCGGCGATCTTGTCGACCGCGTTGTGCCGGCCGACGTCCTCCATGTAGACGAGCGGCCGGTCCTCGTGCGCAAGCACGCAGCCGTGGATGGCGCCGGCTTCGAGATAAAGCGAGGGCGTGACGTTGATCTTGTGGGTGAGGGCATAGAGCCAGGAGGTGCGCAGCTCGGCGTCCGGCAGTTTCGCCTGCTCGATCACCTCCATGAGGTCGCCGAAGACCGTCCCCTGGGCACAACCGGAGGTCTGCACCTTCTTTTTCAGCTTCTGCTCGTAGTCAGTCGTGCGCTCGGTGCGCACCACGACGACGGCCAGGTCCTCGTCGTAATCGACGCCGGTCACGACGTCGTCGGGCTGCAGCATGTTCTGGTTGAGCAGATAGCCGAGCGCCAGGTAATCCGGATAGTCGCCGATCGTCATCGCGGTCACGATCTCCTGGGCGTTGAGGAAGATCGTGAGCGGACGCTCGACGACGACCGCGGTCTCGACGCTTGCACCCGTCTGGTCGACCCCGCGGACGCGCTCCGTCAGCCTCGGATCCTGCGGATCGGGGCGGAGGATGTATTCGTCGGACGGGCTCGACATGGGCGCCAGAATGTGAGGTGTGGGCGGGCTTTTCAAGGCCCTGCGGCCTGGTGGCGAGCGTCGCGACGCGTCCCGTGGCCGGGCCCGCCTCGTGCGTGGGGGCCCGCCTTGCCAGCAAGGCGCTGTTTACTATAGTGCGCCCGCAACGCGGGGCCGTGGCCCTGCGTCGCTCGCCCGCAGCATGGGAGGCCAGAGCGGACTCAGCCGGCGAAATCTATCAGTGGCGGGGTTGAATGATTCCGACGGCCGAGTGGTTGAAGGCGCACCAGCGCGCCTGAGGCGCGCGTC
>CAYVBN010000475.1:0-10020 GCA_964449645.1 uncultured Hyphomicrobiales bacterium | reverse complement strand
GATCTTGGCGACGAAATTGCGGTCGATCTTGATGCGCGACACCGGGAAGCGCGTCAGATAGCTAAGCGAGGCGTAGCCGGTGCCGAAATCGTCGAAGGCGAGCTTGACCCCGCGCGCGTGCAGCTTGCGCAACGGCACGATGACCTCGTCGTTGTTGAGCGCCACGCTCTCGGTCACTTCCAGTTCGAGCATCTCGGCCGGCAGACCGGACTCGCGCAGCGCCGCCTCGACATCTTCGGCCAGCGCCGGATCGCGGAACTGACACGGGAACAGATTGACGCCGATACGCTCCACGGCCAGGTCCATGGCGCGCCAGCGCGCCGCCGTGCGGCAGGATTCGCGCAGGATCCACTTTCCGACTTCGGACGCGATCGAGCTCGCCGACAGGGTGTCGATGAACGCCGCCGGGCTGACCATGCCGCGCACCGGATGGCGCCAGCGCAGCAGCGCTTCGGCGCCGACCACCACCTTGTCGACCAACCGCAACTGCGGCTGGAAATGGAGCTCGAACTCGTTCTCCGCGAACGCGCGCCGCAGCTCGAGATCGAGCCCGCGGCGCGATTGCGCCTGCGCGCGGTAGGACGGCACGAAGAACCGATAGGTGTTGCCGCCCGCGGACTTGGCCTCGTAGAGCGCGAGATCGGCGTTCGCGATCAGCTCGTCGACGCTCGCGCCGTCGCCCGGCGCAATGGCGATGCCGGCGCTGCCGCTGATGTGGAGGACGTGGCCGTCGATGGCGAACGACGCCGCGAGCTCCTTCAACATGAGGTCGACCAGCTCGGCCGATTTGCGCGGATCGCCGAGCCCCGCCATGACCACGACGAACTCGTCGCCGCCGAGCCGGTGCACGATGCCGTGCTCGTCGGCGGCTCCGGCGAGACGCCGCGCCACCTCGACGAGCAGCCGGTCGCCGATCGAGTGGCCGACCGTGTCGTTCACGTCCTTGAAGCCGTCGAGGTCGAACAGCGCGAGCGTGCTCGGCCGGCCGTTGCGCTCGGCATTGAGCAGCTCCGAGAGCAGGTTCTGCAGCGCACGCCTGTTCGGCAGCCCGGTGAGCTGGTCGAAGTGGGCGAGGTGTTCGAGCTGCGCCTCCGCCTTCTTGCGATCGGTGATGTCGTCGTAGGCCCAGGCGACGCCCCAGATGGTGCCGTCCGGCTTGACCATGGCGCTGGCGGCCAACCGGACGTCGACCAGCGAACCGTCCTTGCGGCGGCGCTTGACCTCGATGTCGCGGATCGTCTCGCCCCGGATCGCCCGATCGAACAGCTGGTTCGAATATTGGACGGCCTCGGGCGCCAGGAGCTTGGTCGTGTGGCCGAGGGTCTCTTCGGCGCTGTAGCCGAAGATGCGTTCGGCGGCGCGGTTCCACAGCACGATGCGCCGCTCGGTGTCGGAGCAGACGATCGCGACCGGCGACGCGTCGATCACGGCGGCGAGCGTTTCCTTGGCCTGGCGCTCCATGTCCTCGAGCCGCGTGCGCTTGGCGGCCTCCGCGGCTGCGCCCTCGCGCGCGTCGTCGAGATCCTGGTGGCGTCGTTCGAGCGCCGCCGCCATCGTGTTGAAGGTGCGCGCCAGGACGCCGACTTCGTCCGACGTATCGACGGCGGTGCGATGCGAGAGGTTGCCGGCGGCGAGCGTCCAGGCATCGGCGCTGAGCTGGCGCAGCGGACCGACGATCCGGCCGGCGAAAAAGAGGGCGAGCCCGAGCGCGAGCAGGAGCGCGCTGGCGCTTGCCGCGACGCTCCAGGCAAGACGGGTGACGACCTTCTGCAGGGCCACGTCGGGCGGCAGTCCGACCGACACCAGCCAGGGCACCCGATGTGCGGTCGACGAGCCGGTGATGCGCTCCACGCCGTCGGCCCATTGCACGCTTTCGCTGGCTTCCCTCCTTTTCAGATGGCCGGCAACGCGGCTGTTCTGTCCGAGGTTGCGGCCGATCCAATCCGCCGGATTGGCGCTGCGCGTGATGACGGTGCCGTTTTCATTGACGATCTGAACGACGCTGCCGGGCGGCAGGGTGCGCAGCCGCAGCGCCTCTTGGAAGTGGATGACCTGAATGCCGCTCGCCAGGACCGCACGCACCTTGCCGGCTTCGTCCTTCACCGGACGGGCGACCGTGATGACCCATTGATGCGTGGTGCGGCCGCGGACCGGCGCTCCGACGGTGAGGTCTGCGCCCGCAACGATCCGTTGGAAATAGTCGCGGTCGCCCGAATAGTGCCGCCCGTTGGTCGACTGCCACGACGTGCCGATGTTCCGGCCGTCGAGCGAGAACAGCAGGATGTTGCTGATATAGTCCGGCAGCTCCGCCTTGACCTTGCGCAGCGTCGCGTCGTTGCGCTCCATCTGTCGTGCGTCGGGCGATACCGCACGGCTCAAGCCGGCGAGCAGGTTGTCCAGGTTGCTGATCTGGTCGTCGACCTGCGCGGCCAGCAGCCGGGCTTCGGCGAGCGCGCCGCGCAGCGCCTGTTCGTTGTCGTGACGCCATTGCATCCACAGCGCCGCGCCGATCAACGCCATGAAGGGGACGACCGTGGCCGCCACCAGAACGAGAAGCCGCGTTCGGATTCCCCGAAGAACCATATGAGCAGTCCTGGCATTTCGGGAACCGGCATCGGGCGCAGCGACTGCGTCGAGCCGGTTTCCCACTCCTACGATTATCTTAACGGCCGGGACTTTCTGATCGATTGAAATGGGCGACGCACGAACGCGTCAATCGGCGCGCAGGTTTAATGGCTGCTTAATGAGAGACAGTCCGACTTCCGGACCACGACGCTGCAGACCGGCTCATGGCCTCGCACATCGCACGGACGCGCGCGATGCACGTTCAACGCCACGCAGACCAGATGCAGACTATCTGATGGCGCGCGGCGCACCGCTTGGGGGAACCGGTTCGCGCAGGTTGAGGACTCTTGCGAGCATCACATGCCGGCATCGTGTCCCGGGCACACGCAGCGCGGGTGCAGATAAGCCTGCGCAATCTGCATAAACTTGATTGCGATGCAGATAAGCCTGCGCAATCTGCATAAATTTGATTGCGATGCAGACCCGGGAACGCGCCAGTCCTCGACCACAGCCGCGTGTCCTGGATGCAGCGCGGTGCGAAAGACCGCGCTGCTGATCCGGGACCCATGCGCCGTTACTTCCGCTCCGCCGGCGTCGGGATCGACGAGGTGTAAAGGCCCTGGTGGCTTTCTTCCCAGTAGCTGAGATCGGCGAACACCTTCATGTCGAACGTCTTGTCGGCCGCGATGCTGCCGGCTTTCTGCAGCGTCTCGAACACCCGCTTGATGCCCGGCACGTTGATGGCGGTCTGCGGCTCGAGCATGCCGTATTTCTTCACGTCCTCGAGCATGCGCGCCGCATAAGGCACGGTGGTGTGCAGTTCTTCGGCGGCGATCTGCGCGCTTTCCGCCGGGTTCGTCTCGATGAAATCGCGCCCGCGCTGCAGGCCGCGCAGGAAGCTCACGACCGTGTCGTGATGCTGCTTGGCCCAGGGCTCTTCGACGTTGACGCTGGTGAACTGCCAGTCGGGCACGAAGCGGATGACCGAGCCCAGATTGGTGAAGCCCGCCGCCTCGGCCTCGTAGCTCGCCGGGATCGGCTGCAGCCCGGCGTCGATCTTGCCTTCCTTGAGCAGGCGCTGGCGCGCCGGCGACCCGCCCACGACCGTCATCTTGTAGTCGTCCGGCGTGAAGCCGAGCTGCTTCATGATGTCCTGGACGATGTAGGTCGTGCCCTCCTTCTCGGCCAGGATGCCGAAATTGGCGCCGCGCAATTGCTCGAGCGTCTTGATCTCGGGCTTGGCGATGATGAAGTGCGGCAGCTTGCTGATGCCGCCGGCGATCACCCGCATGGTGCCGCCCTTGTAGGAGTCGATCATGGCGGCTTCGGACGTGCGCAGCGTGAACTGCACCTCGCCCTTGCGCAGCAGCTCGTTCACCTCCTTCGAGCGGTCAAGGATCTTGATGTCGACGTCGAGGCCTTCGTCCCTCATGAAGCCCCGGTGCGTCGCCGCCCAGAGCGGAAGGTAGAAGAACGTCCGCGAGATGATCGCGACCTTCACCGGCTCGAGCGCACGCGCCGGCCGGGCGCCCAACGCGGCCAACCCCGCTGCACCCGCGAGACCTCCGACCACGTGACGACGACTGACTTTCAACGACATCGACTCCCTCCCCGCTCAACCGCGCCGTCCGGCGCACCGCGACCGGACCCTTAGAGGACGCAAAACTCCGGTCGCCGTTAACCGAATGTTAAGCATGTTCCGCCGCCCACTGCTACGGCAGAGCGCGCGCGGACGCGATGCGCGCGCCGGGCTGACAGAATATGGTTAACCGTGTGTGGGCCCGACGAGGCGCGCCAGCCCGGCTTCCCCGGTGCCGCTATCGTCATGGCACCGCGGCGACCGGGGCTCACCGATGCGCCGCGGGCCCGGGCGCCCCGGCCTTTACGCTGGCGTACGTTCCCCTATCATCCCGGCGGGGTGCGTTCGCACCGAGGGAGGGACTTCCATGACATCGTTCGCAGCCGCCGTGCGCGGCGCCGCCATTGCTCTGCCGCTTGCCGCCCTGATCGCGGCTCCGGCCGCCGCGCAAGGCGTCCTCTCGACCCACCGGCTGTCCGCGGCGCTCGCCAGCGAGGTGGTCGCCACCGCGGTCGCGACCTGCGCGCAGGAGAACCAGCAGGTGACGGCGGTCATTCTCGACGTCAGCGGCGTCCAGCAGGCGATGCTGCGCGGTGACGACGCCGGCATCCACACCCTCGAGACCGCCGACAGCAAGGCGTTCACCGCGCTCACCTTCAAGGTCGACTCCATCGAGCTCGTCGAGCGGGCAAAGAAAGGCAGCGTGTCGAGCGCCATTGCGAAAGCCCCTCGCCTCCTGCTGGCGCAGGGCGGCGTCGTCATCAAGGTCGGCGACGAGGTGATCGGCTCGATCGGCGTCAGCGGCGCGCGCGGCAACAACATCGACACCAAATGCGCGCGGGCGGGCTTGGAGAAGATCAGGGACAGGATGAAGTAGCGGCTTCGCGGACCGCGTCAGCGTATCCGCTCTGCGGATGTCACGACTAAAGACTTGGCGCGGATTCACGCCTTTTGGAAATCTGCTCGGTGCGACAGGCGCCATGCAAATACGAGAACCGCCAGCGTGGCCCAGAGTCGAACGCTGGCGAATCCAAAAACAAAGCAGAAGTAAACGGATTTTTTGATCAATGCGGGCGCCGCCGCGTGCAGGAGGGACAACACGGCACCTCGGACGCTGCCCTGCACCGCGCTCAAGCTTATCTGGATAAACAACACCGCAAGGAATCCCGGCCCCATGTACCGGACGCGAGCGGCAAACTGGCGCACAGCATAAGACAAGCTGACCTTACAGGATATGCGTCCGGAAACTTGCATTGAGTGACGAACGCCCACGATCATCAAGAACATCATCGTACCAAGAGAGGCGCTCCACGTTTTCTCGATGATGTTGAACGAGTCGAAGGCGACGCAGTCCAAGCCCCAAATCAAGCTTCCGCCGACCCAAAGCGACAATGTCGGGAATCCGAGCAGGATCGGCACGATTAGTCCCATGACGCTCGCGACGACAATGAGGGCTGCTATCCGCAGGAGCACCTCGCGCGCGAGGGTCAACTGCTCGCGGAATTCCAATTTGCCGAACGATGCGCGTGCGCCGGAGAATTCTATCATCCGGCGTGCCGCAAGCAGAAATGCGAGAAAGATGCACACGGATGACAAGCTGTGCGCCGCGACGACGCCAAGAGCGCCCGGCGGCGCGATAAACCGACATGCCGTGGCCAGCATGAGCCATGGGACCGCCTCAAGAAGCCTGAACGGTCCATAGGAGACATTGGGCAGCCCGAGTGGCCGCGATTCGAATTGCCCGGTTTCGTCAAGGATCGACACGGGCCGATATCACAGGACATTCCTCAACAATCCGTCAGCGTTCCTTGCGGGCACAGGAAGCGGCGCGGATTGATCAGATTTTTGTTGATGCACAGACCTGCCGGTCCAGCCGGTCGAACCTATTCAAACCGTTCGACCGCACTGGTGCGGACGGTGGGACTCGAACCCACACGGGATTTCTCCCAAGGGATTTTAAGTCCCTTGCGTCTACCATTCCGCCACGTCCGCGCGAGGCGGTTGTAGCACTGGCCAGCAATCAGCAGGAAGTCCGAGTTCCGTTCGTCGGCCTCGTTGCCGCAACGCGGGCACGCGCCGGCTTGCCGTCATTCGGGCGAATCTTCGGACTGCGCGTACAGGGCCTTGATGTTCTCGACAAGTTCGGCGGCATCCTTTTTCACGTCGCGGACAAGCTCGGTAAATTCGCGCGCGAACCGGTCGAGATCGAGCTTCAGGCCGGAAGCCGAAGGTTTTTCGACCTCGAACCCGTATGCGACCATCCGGAGCCGGACCGCCATGTCGATCAGCAGATCCGCCATGGCACCATCCGGGATGTCGTTTTCATCCATATAGGTCGAGATACGTTCGTAGATCGCGGCACGATGGCGGCCAATTTCCTCGGCCGCAGCGGCGAAGGCCGGATTATCCACGAACAGGTCATCCTCCGGACCGCTCATCTGCGTGCTCCTCATCTGTGGTCGGCTGGTATTATCACGCCGCCCCTTCGCGGATCGGCGGCTGGAAGGCAAGCCCGGTGTCCCATGGGAAGAAGATCCACGTGTCCTGCGAGACCTCGGTGATGAACGTGTCGACCATCGGCCGGCCCATCGGCTTGGCGTAGACGGTGGCGAAATGCGCGCGCGGCAGGAGCTCGCGCACGATCTTCGCGGTTTTGCCGGTGTCGACGAGGTCGTCGACGATCAGCACGCCCCTGCCCTCGCCGCCGCCAAGCTTGGTGATTGCCCCGGCAACGCCCTTGAGGAGGGTCACCTCGCCCTGGGCCGTGTGCTCGTAGCTCGTCACGCACACGGTCTCGATCAGCCGGATGCCGAGCTCGCGCGCCACGATCGCCGCCGGCACGAGTCCGCCGCGCGTGACCGCGACACTCGCCTCGAACGGCCCCGCTCCGCTCAGCCGCCAGGCGAGCGCGCGCGCGTCGCGGTGGAACTGGTCCCAGGAGACCGGGAAGTGCTTCGGCGGCACCTGCGACTCGGTCATGCGGTTTTCCTCGAACTCTGCGACCCGTGCGGGCCCACCCATGTGGCCGGCGCCGCCCTGCGGTTGTCAGACGGCCAGGCTCGCCCTTACCCGCACGAGCATCGCCTCGACCTCGGCCTTGGCGGCGGCAAGCTGCTGCGGATCGCGCGCCCGCACCACCACGTTGGTGTTCGGCCGCCCGCTCTCGGCGTCGACGAACGGATAGCTGCCGATGCTCACGCCCGGATGCGCGGCCGCGATCTCGCCGAGCGGCGTGCCGATGTCGCCTTCGCGCGCGTCGGCGCGGATCGTCTCGGAGAGCACCTTGGCGCCCGTCTTGAGCTTCGGCGCGACCGCGGCGAGCATCGCCTGCATGACGGCCGGAATCCCGGCCATCACGATGACGTTGCCAATCCAGAACCCGGGCGCCGCCGACACCGTGTTGGGGACGAGTTCACCTCCGCGCGGAATGCGGGTCATGCGCATGCGCGCCTCGTTGAGCTCGCCGCCGACGCGCTCGCGCATGATGGCGACCGCGCGCGGGTCGAAATCGAGCGGCACGCCGAACGCCTTGGCGACGCAATCGGCCGTGATGTCGTCATGCGTCGGGCCGATCCCGCCGGTGGTGAAGACGTAGGTGTAGCGGTGGCGCAGGGCGTCGAGCGCCGGCACGATCGCCGCCTCCTCGTCGCCGACCACCCGCACCTCCTTGAGGTCGATGCCGATGCCGGTGAGATATTCGGCGATGTAGCCGATGTTCTTGTCCTTGGTGCGCCCGGAGAGGATCTCGTCGCCGATGACGAGCAGACCGGCGGTGACGATCTCCGACGCACTCATGGTGGTATTCCTCCGTATCGGGCCCTCGCGGGCCGCCTGCCGACTATCCGATATCGCGGCTCGCCCCCCAATGAAATAGGCCGTGCGGCGGCTCGTGTTCCGGCCGAAGCGGGTTCCGAACCGCCGCCGGGGCGGCCCCCGATTCATCTTTGATTAACGTCAGCCGCCGAAATCGCCCCCTCGGTGAGCGAATAATCCGCCGGCAAAGCTCCTTGGCAAGCATTCTCGGCTAGGGTCCCATCAGCCAGGAATCCAAGTCGAACATCCACTTGAACACGAAATCGGGAGTCCCGGACGTGCTGACCGTGTCCCCGGCGGGAGTGACGGAAAAGTCCCGCTCGACCCTGTGGGAGCGCGCGCGTCTCAACGTGGTCGTGCTCGTCTGCGTCATCGTCGCGGTGGCGATCGGCGCGGTCGTGGTCGCGATCGTGAGCTCCACCCGCAGCGCCGACGAGATCGTGCTCGCGCACGAGCGCCAGTTGATCGCGCGCGCGGTGAAGGACGAGGCCGAGCGCGCGCTCAACGACCTCCTGAGCGTGGCGGCGACCGACGGCGCCATCCGCAAGATCGGACACGACCTCGACGAAGCCTGGATGAACTACCGGCTGGGGGTCTGGCTGCGGACCTTCGCCGACTATGATTTCGTGTTCGTGGTCGATTCCGCCGACCGCCTCGTCTATGCGCCGTCGACCGGCAACCGCAGCGAGGCGAAACAGGACGTGGCCCGCGAGATCGTCCCGCTGCTCGACCGCCTGCGCGGGCGGGCGGCGACGGGCAAACCCGCAACGCCGGTCAAGCGCGCGTCCCGCATTCAGAGTTTCCTCGGCCGTCCGGCGATCACCGCCGCCGTCCTGGTGGCGCCACCGCGTCCGCTGACGCCCTCGGCGGCGGAGCGAACGGCCCCGGCCGTGCTCGCCGTCAAGCTGATCGACGACCGCATGCTCGCCGACGTCGACAAGCGGCTCGACCTGCGCAACCTGCGCCGGATCGGCGACGCCCAGAGCGTTCCGTCGGGCGACGACGTCTACGACCTCAAGGGCGACGACGGCCGCACGATCGCCCGCATCGCCTGGACGTCCAAGCGGCCCGGCGCCGACGTGGTGAAGAGCGTCGTTCCGTTCGTCATGATCGCACTGGCCGGCTTCGGGCTGCTGGCCTCGTTCGTGCTGCGCTACATGCGGCGCACCGCCGCGACCATCGCGGCCGGCGAGACGCGCCTGCGCCATCTCGCCCTGCACGACCCGCTGTGCGGGCTGCCGAACCGCATGTTCTTCGGCGAGCGTCTCGAGGCCATGATCGAGCAGGTGAAGAACGGTGGCCCCACCGCCGCCGTGTTCTACATCGACCTCGATCACTTCAAGGATGTCAACGACACGCTCGGCCATCCGATCGGAGACGAGCTCATTCGCGGCGTCACGCTGCGGCTGAGCCGTTCGTTGCGCGGCGACGACCTGGTCGCGCGCCTCGGCGGCGACGAATTCGCCGTGCTGACGCCGAGCGCACCCGACACCCAGGCGGTGCAGGCGATGGCCGGGCGCATCATCTCCGGCCTGTGCATGCCCTATTCGATCAACGGCCACACGATCGTCATCGGCGCCAGCATCGGCATCGCGCTGATCGACCAGCGTGCGGGCGGCGCCGCCGACATCATGCGCTATGCCGACATGGCGCTCTACCGCGCCAAGAACGAGGGCCGCAACCGCGCCTGCATCTACGACAGCGCGATGGACGCCGATCTGGTGCAGCGCAAGCAGCTCGAGAACGACCTGCGCGCCGCCATCGAGAACGAGGCGCTGCACCTCGTCTACCAGCCGATCGTCAATGCCAGCGGCGAGGCGATGATCGGCGTCGAGGCGCTGGCGCGCTGGAACCACCCGGAGCGGGGCGAGGTCACGCCGACGGAATTCATCCCCATCGCCGAGCACAGCGGATTGATCATCGAGCTCGGCGAATGGGTGCTGCGCCGCGCCTGCACCGACGGCCTCGCCTGGCCCGACCTGACGGTCGCCGTCAATGTCTCGCCGCTGCAATTCCGCCGACTGGACTTCGTCGACACGGTGGAACGCATCCTGGCCGAAACC
>CAYVBN010000474.1:0-1679 GCA_964449645.1 uncultured Hyphomicrobiales bacterium | reverse complement strand
CCTTGCATGGCCTCGAACAGACGATCCGTCATGGCGGCGACGAGCTTGCGCGCCACCTTGTCGTCGAGCGTCGCGCCGATCTCCAGCTTCACGCCGATGTCTTCGCCGAAGCGGCGGCCCGCCTCCTCGAGCCGGGTGATGTGGCCCTTGTCGTCGACGCAGACGAGGCGCGCGCCGACGTCGATCGCGGTGAGCGCGATGACCTTGCCATCCTGGCAGACAGCGATCTTCGACGTGCCGCCGCCGACGTCGACGTTCATCACCACGGCGCCGTCGCGGATCGCGCGCGCGACCGCGCCCGAGCCATAGGCCGCCATCACGGTCTCGAGGTTGTCGCCGGCGCTCACCGCCACCAACTTGCCGGCCTGGCGGGCAAAGAGCTCACCGATGCGGCGCGCATTGCGCCGGCGCACCGCGACGCCGGTGAGGATCAGCGCGCCGGTGTCGATCTCGTCGGGATCGACCTGTGCGAGCTTGTACTGGCGTTCGATGAAGGCGCCGAGTGCATCCGAATCGATCGTCTCCTCGCCCGCATAAGGCGTGAGCAGGATGTCGGACTGGAAGAACGTCTCGCGCTCGGTGACGACGTAGCGGCTGTCGAGCCGTTCGAGCACGATGCGCGAGAAGACGAGATGCGACGTCGAGGAGCCGATGTCGACCCCGACGCTGAGCACGCAGATCTCGTCCTCTTCGCCGAGGGTGCGCCCGGTGCTGGAAAAAAAGATTCGCCCGCCGGCGTCCTCGTCCGACATCCTTTAACTCTCCCTTGATTGGCGCATGATCTGATCCGAAAACCGGTGACCACTTTTCGGGATCATGCTCTCTCACTCCTTCGGCAGCTCGCCCTTGTAGTTCTTGTCATAGAACTGCGGGTCCATGCGGTTCTGCGCGCCGTTGGCGATCAGGGTCTCTTCGTATTCCTTGCGGATGAACGGGTCCTCCATCCAGTACGGAATGGCGGTGCCGCCCTCCGGAATGTCCATGCCGGTGTAATCGGTATGCACTTCGCCGGGCGGGCCGGGCTCGCGGCCGGGCGAATGCGGTCCGAACCAAGCGGTGAGGCGCAGCGGATCTTTCGACACGCCGAAGTGCTGATGGAACCAGCGCGCGCCGCCGGGCGCCGCCGACACCATGCCGACCGGCTCGTAGTCGACGCGCTTGATCAGATTTTCCTTGCCGTTCTTCCACGGATTGACGCCCGCGCTTTCCGGCCAGGTGTAGGTGTAGCCCTTGCCCTTCAGACAGATGAGCACGGCCGCCGAGGTGTGCGCGTGCGCCTTGGAGTAGCGTCCGTTCTCGTGCTGGGCGATCCACAGATAGAACGTGTTGCCGGTCATGAATGGCTCGATGCGGCGGTAGCCGGGCGAGCGGCGGTTGTCGAGCGGCAGGTCGCAGTTGACGATGTCGGGAATGAAGTTTGTGCGGCGCATCGCGAGCCCGCGCACCGGATCGGGCTCGATGTCGTCCTTGTACTTGTAGAAGTCGTCGGCGCCGCTGAAGCGGTCGCGGAACTCGAACGGGCAGTTGAAGATCGCGTCCGTGTTGTTGATGAGGTTCATGAGGTTTGGCGCGGTGGTGCCGCCGAGGAGCAGCGCCGGGCTCGAGCTCGCATTGACGATGCGGTGCCAGGCGTTGACCGGAATCGAGAACAGCGAGCCGGCCTGCCACTCGAACACGTG
>CAYVBN010000473.1:0-15449 GCA_964449645.1 uncultured Hyphomicrobiales bacterium | reverse complement strand
GTTTGCGCTCGGAATGTCCGGTCAGCATGATGATCGGCACGTAGGGGTTGGCGTTGGCGCCCGGTTGCCGGATCATCTGCGTGAGCTCGAGACCGTCGAAGATCGGCATCGCCCAATCGGTGATGACGCTGTCCGGAATGTAGTGCGTGAAGGCTTCGAGGCCCGCCGCGCCGTCTTCCGCTTCGTAGACTTCGCGCGCTCCGAAGCCGTGCAGCAGGGTGCGGACGATGCGCCGCATGTGCGCATTGTCGTCGATCACCAGGAACCGCAGGCGGTTGAAGTCGATGCGGATCATGCCGAGTCCGAGATACGCGGGTCCGGCGGGTCCCACGTCGAGACACCAGCGTAAGAGCGCGCCGTTAACGGCCGGTTAAGTATCGTGCCGCTGCGTCACGTTCTCCGGCCGCTGTCTCGCGGCCGAGCACGATGACGCCGGCCAGCGCGCCGGCAAACCCGCTCAGTAGCCGAACTGTTCGCGCAGGATGCGCTCGTCCAGGCTGTGGCCGGGGTCGAACATCATGTGCATGGAAATGGTGTGATCCATGACGATCTCGACCGAGTGCACGGAGCGCACCTCGTCGTGATCGGCGACCGCCGCCACCGGCCGCTTGTCCGCTTCGAGCACCTCGATGGTCACCCGCGCGCTGTCGGGGAGCAGCGCGCCGCGCCAGCGCCGCGGCCGGAACGGGCTGATCGGGGTGAGGGCAAGGAGGGGCGCGTTGATCGGAATGATCGGCCCCTGGGCTGAGAGGTTGTAGGCGGTCGATCCGGCCGGCGTGGCCACCAGCACGCCGTCGGCGACGAGCTGCGGCAGCCGCTCCTGGCCGTCGATCAGGATGCGCAGGCGCGCCGCCTGATAGGTCTGGCGGAAGAGCGAGACCTCGTTGATCGCATAGAACGCGTGCAGGCGGCCGGCCTCGTCCTGCGCCCGCATCAGCAGCGGGTGGATGAGCGTGACCTCCGCCGCCCGCAGCCGTTCCCTGAGGTTCTCCACCTCGAAGTCATTCATCAGAAAACCGACGGTGCCGCGGTGCATGCCGTAGATCGGCTTGCCCGATTGCATGAACCGGTGCAGGGTCTGCAGCATCAGCCCGTCGCCGCCGAGCGCCACGATGACGTCGGCGTGCGCGGGCTCGACATTGCCGTAGCGCTGTCCGAGCCGCTGGAGCGCCTCCTGCGCCTCGGCGATCGGGCTCGCGACAAAGGCGATCCGTTCGAAGCTCTGTCCGGAGCGGCTCATCGGTCCTCTGCTGGGCCGTTGGTCGGGACGGCGGGGCCCGGGCGCCAAGGCCAAGGACCATGGAACGCGCGATCTTCGTCTATACGACCTGGCCGTCCGTTGTCGAGGCGGAGAAGGCGGGGCGGATGCTCGTCGAGCGGCGCCTGTGCGCCTGCGTCAACATTCTGCCCGGCATGATTTCCCACTACCGGTGGGAGGGGACGATCGAGCGCGCCGAGGAAGCTGTGATGATCGTCAAGACGCGCGCTTCGCTGTTCGAGGCGGTGCGCGCCGCCGTCAAGGAGGCGCACCCCTACACGACGCCCGCCATCCTGGAGATCCCGGTCGAGCGGGTCGAGGAAGGCTACCTGGCGTGGATGATGGGGGAGACGGAGAAAAAGTGAACGCGATGTCGATGATTTTAATGCATCCATAGTCCCAAAAGGAACAAATCCGCGGCAACAATGGCGTTGGAATTCCCGCGCCGCCTTTTGGGAAGAACGTTTTGACCCGCACTTACGATCGCCCGTCGCACCGAACGCGCCTGCTGCTGCTCGCGCTCGCGTGCTCGCTTGCGTTGCCGCCGGCGGTGTCCCGGGCCGCGACGACGACAACGACAACGACCTCGGTGGCGACCAAGAAATCCGCAAAGGTCGTGAAAAAGAAACACCGTAGGACGCGCCATTCCGGCCGTTACGGTTTCTTGCCGGGTTACGTCCCGCCCGGAGACGACGAAATCGACCATTCGCCGACCGCGAGGCGGCACACGGTTTATTCCTATTCCTACGGCGGCGGCTACTGGTACCCGGCAGGCTATTGGTGGGGCTATGGCGGCCCACGCTTCTATCGCGGGCGCTGGAACGGCGGCGCGTTCGGTCCGTGCTGGACCTCGACGCCGATCGGCCCGATGTGGAATTGCGGGCGGTAGGGATTGCGAGGTCCGCCGTCGCGTGGGAGGGGCGAAGCGAACCCCATCAAGCGCGCGCTGTCCTCACGCACCCTATAACTCGTTTGTCGGGTGCGGCGCAGCACACCGTGATGTGCCGCAGACCCGGCATCCGCTTATCTGGTTCCCCGGTCTACAGCGCAGCCCTTCGCACCGGCTGTGCCTGGGAAACGAGTCTGTGCTCGTGGCGCTGCCTCGTTCCCCGGCGAGCCGAGCCAGAGCATGAGCGCGCCCCAAAAAACGGGCCGACCCTGCGGTCGGCCCGGCGCTCGCTCGGATCAGCGGCGATCAGTAGGTCGCCGTACCGTCCATCACTTTCTTGAGCTCGGTGTATTCGCGGCAGTGCGTGCCGCAGATGTCGCGCACCTTCTCGAGATATTCGGCTGCCTTGAGCTCGTTGCCCTGCTCGGCGTGCCACATCCCGTAGTACGACAGCGTGCTGGCATGACGCGGATCGGCCGTCAGCGCCTTGTCGTACCAGAACTTGGCGTCATCATAGCGGCCGAGCTTGCGGCTGGCGTAGCCGAGCAGGGTCGCGACGTCCGGATTGTCGTCGTGGCCGAGGGCGCGCAACTCCTCGATGCCGCTGGCGTAATCGCCCTTGTTATAGATGGTCGCGTAGGCGGCGTGATAGCCGTCGATGAACTCGCGCTCGGACTTCTTCTCGGGCTTTTTCTGCTTCTGCTCCTTGGCCTGGTTCGGCTTCTTCTTCTTTGCATCCGGCGCGGCGGGCTTGGCGGGCGCCGTGGCGCTCGGAGCGGGGTCTTCCATGCCGACGGCGCCGGCAGGGGCGGGAATGGCCATGGCGCCGCCGAACAACGCGGCCGCGGCCAGCGCGGTGAGGCGAATGCGAGATGTTCTCATCGCTTTGGTCTCCTGTTCAAGTGTTCGACGCGAGCCCGGTGCGGTCCTGCGCGGGCCGTGCCCTGTCGTCGAAGCGATCGCGCCGGAGCCGAGGATAGCTGCGAATGTGGCCCTGGGGCGGCGTACGCTGCACATCCGAAACGGCGCACGTGGCCCTGTGCACGCGTCGCCCTGTGCATGCGAACCGAGCCGGCCGGCATTCATTCCGGGCAGCGGCTTCAACTGCGCGTGATCGCGCCAACTCAAACGGATGAACAAAGGCTGAGCGGCGCGCGCGGGCACGGTTCATATAGCTGAACGGCGGACATCGCCCGGCTTCAGCACGAGTTCAGCCCCCGGGCGCCACTTTGCCGGGCAGATCGCGTTGCCAGCCGGCATCGATCGAGGTTCGCCAGAACCGCAACGCCCGAAAGGATATCCGCCATGTTGAAGCAAGTCGCCGCCGCTCTGGTTGCGGCCAGCCTGTTGTCCGTGCCCGCGTTCGCCGCCGGGACGTCGAGATCGACGGCGCCTATGAGCACGACGCATGTCAAAAGCAAGGCGTCCCATGTCGTGAAATCTCACAAGGCCAAACGGCACGTGGCCAAGTCCAAGCGCGTGCGGCACGGCAAGGTCGCAGCGCATTCCAAGCGCGCGCCGCACGTCGCGTCGCACAAGCATCCGCATCACGCGAAGGCCTCTCATCTGAAGGGGACCAAGCCGGCGAAGACCCAGCACACCGCCAGGGCCGGCAAGTCCAGCTTCAAAACCAAGACCACGACCCGCGTGAACTGACGGCGCAGATCCGGGTCGTGCTGGGGGAGGGGGTCGGTCGCGAGACCGGCCCCTGAACCGCGCGTTTGTTTCGGTGAGGGCGGAAGAGTGCCAGCGTATTGCGCCGTGTGCCTGGCCCTTCCGGCGACATGGCGGGTTACGCCTCCGGCTAACCCGCCCTACAGGCTTCTGGCCCGACTTCGCACCACACGCGTCAACGGAACGCGTCGCCGAAGCGCAATTTCAGGCCCGCATAGGCGGCGAAAGGCGGTGCGCGGAACGAGAAGATTTCCTCGTACTGCGCATCGAGCGCGTTCTCGAGCCGGACATAGATCTGCGCGTCCGGCCGCAGATCGTAGGCGACCGAGGCATTGACGACCGTATAGGCCGGCAGCGTCACCGTGCTGGAGGTCAGCCCGAAGAACGTGTCGGGCATCTGGTCGTTGAACACGACTCCACCGTTCACGTGCAGCCGGCCGTCGAGCCAGTGCGTGGTGACGTTCAGGCTCGCCTTGTTCTTCGGCTCGCGGATCTCCGGCGTGCCGTCGGCAAGCCGGGCATCCGTGTAGGTGTAGGACGCAGCGATGGTCGCCCACGAGACCGGGTTGACCTTCAATGTCGCCTCGAGGCCCTGGCGGGGAGACACGCCCGCCGCATTCACGACCGTCGAGTGGAAATTCGGATCGAACACCGTGACGATCTTGTCGGTGTATTGCGCGTTGAAATAGGTGAGATCCGTGATGACGCGTCCGTCGAGCCACGTCTGTTCCCAGCCGGCGTCCCATCCGATCGAGCTTTCGGGCTTGAGATTGGGATTGCCGATGAACAGTGCGCGAAAGAAGCCGAACTGATCGATGAAGGTCGGATTGGTCACGCCGGTGCCGACGGAGGCGTGCAGTCGGGTCGCCGTGAACAGCCGCTGGGACGCCGTTACGCGCCACGTGACATCGTCGGCGAACCCGCTGTTGGCCTCGCGCCGCACCGCGCCGGTCAGCGTCGTGCGGGTCGGGAGGTCGACCGTGTATTCGCCCGCAATGCCGGTGCGCAGGCGGGTGGGATTGGTCGCCCAGAACGCCTGTGCGACCGGATCGAAGCTGAGCGAATCCGAGTTGAGGCTGAGGCTCTGGCGCTGCCAGTCGGCCGCGAAGGTCACGGTGTGCTTTTCGCCGAACGCTGAATAGGGGACGTTCACGGTGCCCTTGTAGTTGAGGAACTGCTGCATGCCGCGCGTCTGGAACGCGCCGGTCTGCGTATCGAAGGCGTCGACGCGGTCCAGATATTCGGCCGCACCGAAGTTCTGCACGAAGGCGCCGTCGAAGGTGGTCCATCGGGCGTTCACGCGTCCCAGGCGAGATTCGAACGCGTTGAAATCGGTGCCGAACGGATCCGACGGAAAGACGAATCCGGCGAGCGGACCGAAGCTGAGCTGCGGGTCGATCGAGGTCGTGCGATCGACGAGGCGGAACGAGCCTTCGATGTTGAGGTCCGGCGTGATGTCGGCGCCGAGCGTCGCGTTGACGCTGGTGCGATACGCGCCGTTCGTATTGTCGCCGAAGCGCGAGATGTTGTAGCCGGCGGTCGTCGAACGATCGAACGCGACCGCGCCATACACCGTCCCGTCGCTCGCGTGCGCCGAGCCGGCAATCCGGCCCGTGTCCTGCGTCCCGCCCTCGATGCGCAGCTCCCCGCCCGGCTTGCGGCCGCGACCCGTGATGGTGGTGATGGCGATGACCCCGGCATTGGCATCGGCGCCGTGCACGCCCGACTGCGGTCCGCGGATCACCTCGATGCGATCCACGCCTTCGAGCGAGAAATCGGCGAAATCGAAGGCGCCGTCGGACAGGTTGTTGACCGGCACGCCGTCGATCAAGACGAGCACGTGCTTGGCCTGCGAACCACGAATGCCGACATGCGTCAGCGAGCTCTGGCTGCCGCTGCGGCTGACCTCGACGCCCGGCACTGTTCTCAGGGCATCCGACACGTTGTCGTAGCCGCGCGCGCGCAGATCGGAGCCTTGCAGAATGGTGGTGGCGACGCCCACCTTGGCGACGTCGGTCGGCGCCTGGTTGGCGTAGACGGTGATTTCCGGGAGCACGGCGGTTTGCGCGCGCCCGCCGCCCGTGGCGAGCAACGACAGCGCGCAACAGCCGAAAACCAGAGAAACCGCGCCGCGGCGCGGCTTCAGGTGTCGAACGATAATTTCAGCAGCGGAACGAGCCGCCATGACATGCCTCCGTTTCGTACGCCTGAACGGGTCACGGAGGCGTCGCCGTGCTGGCGCGCCTTGGCATATCGGGATGCTCGGGAACGGGTCACAGTCAGCCCTCCGCGACGGTTTCGCATGTCACCGCTTGCGGAAGACCGCCCCGAGCGCGCGCCCCGCGCGTCGGAAGGGTGACTGGAACAGGCAGGTCTCCTGGCTTGCGGATCGCCGCCCGTCCTCCGCCTTCCCGGACTTACGTCCAGTGGCATCGTGGAGGAGGGCTCACCGCTTACAGTTGCGGGGGCAGCTCCGGGTTCGGCTCCGTCGAAGACGTCGCGTCACCGGATTCCCTCTTGGCCGGCTCGGCCGGCACACCTGTACCGTCGCGGAGTGAACGGGTCTGGGGGCGGGTTGTCAATGGCGTTTGGGCCTGCGCGGGCCGTTCTCCTCGGTCGAGGACCGAGCGCCGCAGAACCTGGCCCTGCGCGTCGATGCTCACGCGCGCCCGGCGGTTCTTGTAAAAGAACGTCAGGCGAAACTGGCCTTCATGCTCGTCGACGCCGCGTTCGCACGCGCTGGTGATCTGGTTCGACCGGAGCAGGTCCGGCACGAGCGGCGGCGCGACGGAGAGGAGCTCGCCCAGGAGCGTGGCTTCGACACAGAAGGTGCCGTCCTCGATCTCGATCTTCATCGGCCTCCTCCAAGCGAGTCGATGTCTCCCTACCAGGCGAGCCTGCGGCTCAGGCGGTGGAGCAGGGCATCGAACCGGCGACCCGCGCGCGGGTCGGTGGTGCGCAACGCCACGCACGCCTGGCCCGCGATCCGGCAGGCGGCGTCCACCTGGCCGGCCGCCGCGAGCGCTTCGAGACTCCACAGCAGCAGCTCGACCACATCAGGCCGCCGCGTCGAGTTCGCAGCCGGCGTGGTTTCGGTCTGCGTGATCTCACCAGCGTTCGTCATCGTCGATGCCAAAATGCTGCTTGGCCTCCGGGCTCATCATATGCGGCGTCCAGGGCGGGTCGTAGCTGAGCATCACGTCGACCGCTCCGACTCCCGGCACGGTGCCCACGCTCTCCCGCGCTCCCTCCGTCAGATACGTGGTCGCCGGACAACCGCGCGTCGTGGTCGTCATGACGACATAGGCGTGGCCATCCGGCTCGACGGCGACGTCGTATACCATCCCGAGGTCGACGATGTTGTAGCCGAGCTCGGGATCGATCACGATTCGCAGCGCCTCGCGGATGCTGTCGACGAGACCGGTCGCGGTGGTCATGCATCGGCTCCCCGGCGGGCGCCCACGCGCACCAGCACCTTGTAGGTCTTTCCGTCAGGCTCGAACGCGCCGCGCCAGGAATGGCCGCGCTTCGCCAGTTCGGGAAAGAGGAACATCGGCTCGCGGCACAGCAGCGCGGAGAGCACTTCGCCCGGTTTCATGTCCTCCGTCGCCTGGAGGATGCGCACCATCGGCTCCGGTGGATCGAGATCCCGGTTGTCCATGTGCTGCACCGGATCGGGCCACTCGCTGTCGTCAGTCTGCGTGATCGGCTGCGCGCCTTCGGCGCCGCTCGCCGCCTGGTCGGGGCTGAAGAGCACCTCCCACTCGCCGCCGCCGATCTCGCGGGCTTCGTGCGTGAAACCTTTCGAACCGAGCACGTGGAGGAGCGGCACCGGCTTGAAGGTCGCCAGCAGCCGGATCCCTTCGCCGGGGGCGAGCGTGGCGACAGTCTGCATGATCTTCTCGAACGGCTCGCCGCCCGCGCGCAGGATCGGCCGGACATCCAGTTCGACGAATGCGGTCATGATTGCTCTCCTTGCTCAGGTGTGTCGGGGAAGGGACGTCAGCAGGTGCGGCATGCGGGCGCCGGCCGGAAGGCGATCGGGCGTCTTCACGTCGGCGAGCCGACGGGCGCGCGCCATCTGCACGACCAGCCCGAGCGTCGCGACCAGCATCGCGGCGGCGGCGGTTCGGAAGCCGGCAGGCGAATTGGCGAGCAGCGCGACCGTGCCGCCCCAGACGGCGACGACGTAGAGCGCGAACCATTTGATGGCGCGCCGTTCGACCACGAGGTCCTGGACGCGCGGCGTCGGCCGCTTTCCGATCACCGGGCCGTAGCATTCGAGCCAGGTGAGGAAGGGGACGATCTTGTACATCTGCGCGAGGCCGAGCACCGTGAGCCACCCGAAGGCGAGCAGGAACGTGATCGGGCCGGCGTGCGCGGCCAGGTTTCCGAGCGCCAGCGCGACGGCGATGAGAACGACGCCGAGCGCCAGCGAAACGAGCGCGAACGCCGCCATGCGGCTGTTGAGCTCGAGCACGCGCCGCTTGCGGGCGCGATAGAGATGCACGATGTCGCGTCCATAGAGCGCGACGGCGGCGAGACCGAGCACCGCGCCGGCCAGCAGCAGGGCATCGGGGCTCACCCCTAGGCAGACCGCCGCGGCGCCGCCGAGGATCGTGAGCGCCAGCGCGGATGCCCCGAGACGCAGCGCCGCTCGGCTGCTCCCCCGGTCCAGCTCCGGCGCCAGCATGAACATGGCGAGCAGCCGGTAGGTGACGCCCATCGCGGTGAACGTCAGCCATCCGCCGAGCCCGGCCACGACGTGGATCGGCACCCCGGCATTCGTGAGGTCGAGGAAGTGGCTGTTCTGCGCGAGCCCGCCGAGCGTGAGCGCGAAGACGATGCCGAGCGCCGCCGTCGCGCCCACGCTGGCGAGCCCTCCCACCACGAAGCGGGCAGGCAGGGGCAATGGCCGGGAAGCCCAAAGTGTGCGCCCGAGAGTCCACAAGGCGAGCGCAAAGCCGCAGCCGAGCAGAGCGGCCGCCAGCGGGAAGTAGACCGGATTGGCGTCGATCTCGCCGCCGAGCTGCAGGAACCCGAGGATCAGCGCGCCCAAGCCGGCCAGCAGGCAGAGGAGCGCCGGCAGCGGTAGCCGGTCGTCGGCGAGCGGCCGGGCGACCAGCACGGGAACGAACTGGAACAGCGCGCCGCACATGAGGACGCTCAGCCACCCGATCGCGACCACATGCACGACGATCAGGGTCTCGGGGTCGGCGAGCGGCCGGTTGGGATAACCGTAACCGGCCGCCATCAGGACCTGCGCTGCCACAAGCGCCACGAGCGCTGCGGCGAAGTACGACATCGTCCATCGGGACAAGGAAACACCGATCACGGCGATGCTCCTGCGATCGGATCGTGGCGGGCAGCCGCCACGATCCGGAACGTCTCCGGGCTCAGGCGGCGTGGCCGACCTTGCCGATCTCGACGCGCCAGACGTCCGGGCCGCGCTCGAGATAGGACCAGGAGAACTGTTTCGGGTATTCGGCTTCGAGCTGGTAGTAGAGCGGCTTGGGATCGTGGTCGTTGACGAGAATGAACGACGTGCCGGGCGTCAGCTCGTCGACGAGGTGGAAAATCTTCTGGTGTCGCTGAGCGGGCACGAGCGCACGCACGTCCACCACATTTGCACCTGATCCTTGCTGCGTATTCGACATTGGCCGACTCCCGGTCGCATGTTCGTTTTCGGCCGGCAATGGCGACCCGCATCGTCGGCAACCTTGGTACGAGCGAAGGCGAAGAGCCACGATCGATGCCGTCCGCAAGTCTTGGCCCTAAAACAAATATTGTCAATATATCTTTTATCGCAAGCCTGCCGCTCTCCGCGACCGCCGTCGGTGCAGGCCGCGTTCCGACGTCGCCTTGTTGAACATGTACAGGGAATGTATTTTATGCTATCCTGAAAAGCTTCATTCGCAGAACAGGGCGCGAAAACGCCGATGAGACTGACCAATTTTTCCGATTACGCGTTGCGAATCCTGATGTACGCGGCCGTTCACGACGATCGTCTGATCACGATCGACGAGACGGCGCGGGCCTATGGCATTTCCCGCGCGCATCTCATGAAGGTCGTGAATGTGCTGACGCGGGCTGGCTATCTCGAGGCGGTGCGCGGACGTTCGGGCGGCCTGCGACTGGGGGCGAAGCCGAACAAGATCCGTCTCGGCGACGTCGTGCGGTTGACCGAGCCGGATTTCGCCCTGGTGGAATGTTTCGCCAGCGGCAACGAGTGCGTCATCACGCGGGCGTGCAGGCTGCGCGGAATCCTCAACGAGGCCCTGGATTCGTTCCACCGCGCCCTCGACCGCTACACGCTCGCCGACCTGATGCTCAGGCCGAAGGCCTTCGGCGTGCAACCCGCGGCCTGAAGGCCGAGCGGCAGCTCCAAAAATCGCGAGCCGATTGTCGCAGACGATTAGTCGAGCTAAAAACATATATTTGAAATATTGCTTTATTCGGCGCGGGTGATACCGTGCGGATAGCAACGCCCGCTGCGCGAACTGCCGCGCATCGCGGACGGCCACGTTGTCTTGCCGAACCTCGCCAATTGCGGAGCCGAATCATGAGTCATGCCATCGACACCGAACCCATTGTGCTCGATGCCCGACCGACATTCTGGAAACGATGGGTTTATTCGACCAACCACAAGGACATCGGCACGCTCTATCTGCTGTTCGCGTTCTGCGCCGGCCTGGTCGGGGCGACCTTGTCGATCCTCATGCGCCTGGAGCTCCAGGAGCCGGGACTGCAGATTTTCTCGGACCCGCAGACCTACAACGTCGTCGTCACCGGCCACGGCCTCATCATGATCTTCTTCGTGCTGATGCCGGCGCAGATCGGCGGATTCGGCAACTGGTTCGTGCCGATCATGATCGGTGCGCCCGACATGGCTTTCCCGCGCCTCAACAATATTTCCTTCTGGCTCCTAGTTGCGGGCTTCGTCCTGTTCGTGACCTCGCTGTTCGTCGAGGGCGCTCCCGGCGCCGACGGATTCGGCGGTGGCTGGACTCTCTATCCGCCGCTGTCAGTGGGCGGCCATCCCGGCCCGGCGCTCGATTTCGCGATTCTGGGCCTTCATCTGGCCGGCATCTCGTCGATTCTCGGCGCCATCAACTTCATCACGACCATTTTCAACATGCGCGCGCCCGGCATGACGTTGCACAAGATGCCGCTCTTCGTTTGGGCGATCCTCATGACGGCCACCATGCTGCTCGTGACGCTGCCGTTGCTCGCCGGCGCGATCACCATGCTGCTGACCGACCGGAATTTTGGAACAACCTTTTTCGACCCGTCAGGCGGCGGCGACCCGGTGCTGTACCAGCATTTGTTCTGGTTCTTCGGCCATCCGGAAGTCTACGTCATGATCCTGCCCGCCTTCGGCGTCGTCAGCCAGGTCGTCTCGACGTTCTCGAAGCGGCCGGTGTTCGGATATCTGGGCATGGCCTATGCCATGGTGGCGATCGGCGTGATCGGCACCGTCGTCTGGGCGCATCACATGTTCACCGTCGGCATGTCGATGGAGGCGCAGAGCTATTTCATGGCCGCCAGCATGGTGATCGCCGTGCCGACGGGCATCAAGATCTTCTCCTGGATCGCGACCATGTGGGGCGGCGCGATCCGCTTCACCGCGGCCATGCTCTGGGCGATGGGATTCATCTTCGTCTTCACGGTGGGCGGCGTCACCGGAGTGGTGCTCGCCAATGCGGGGATCGACAAGTCGCTGCACAACACGTACTACGTGATCGCGCATTTCCACTACGTGCTGTCGCTCGGCGCCGTGTTCATGATCTTTGGCGGCATCTACTACTGGTTCCCCAAGATGACCGGCCACCTCATCCCCGAATGGATCGGAAAGCTGCACTTCTGGATCTCGTTCATCGGCGCCAATGTGCTGTTCTTCCCGCAACACTTCCTCGGCCTTGCCGGCATGCCGCGGCGCTATGCCGATTATCCCGACGCCTATGCGGGATGGAACCTGATCTCCTCGATCGGCGCCTACATCTTCGCAGTGGGACTCGTCGTGTTCATCTTCGGAATAGTCTACGCGTTCGTCCGCAAGGAGCGCGCGGGCGCCAACCCATGGGGTGTGGGAGCGACGACGCTTGAATGGACGCTCAGTTCGCCTCCGCCGTTCCACCAGTTCGCGAAGCTGCCGCGCATCCGTTAAGTGTTTCCCGGTGAAGCGGGGTATCGGTCCGCCGTAGAAAATGCAACCAAAGCCCAAATCCGGAGCGCGTTTCGAGTTGGCTCGAAGCGCGCTCCAGATCATTCTGCTCTGTATCGAACGTCGTCCGTCATAGCTGCGAGATCGCCATGAATCTGCTCGATCGCCTTGGCGAGGCCATCCTGGACACGGGGTCCGATGCGATCGTCGCGGCCGACGCCGAGGGCATTATCCGTTTCTGGAATCCCGGGGCGGAGCGGATCTTCGGCTACTCGCGCGAGGCGGCGCTCGGTCAGTCGCTCGACATCATCATTCCCGAGCGGCTGCGCAAGCGCCATTGGGACGGCTACGCGGAAGTCATGAAGACCGGCGAGAGCCGGTACGGCCAAGGCGATGTCCTGGCTGTGCCGGCCATGCGGCAGGACGGCCGTGGGATTTCCGTCGAGTTCACCATCGTGCCGCTGCGCGCGGCGGACGGACGCCTTGCCGGCATGGCGGCGATCATGCGCGATGTCACCACGCGGTTCGAGGAGATGCGCGCGTTGCGCAAGAAGCTCGCCGAAGCAAGCCGCACTGGTTGACGCCGCTCATGGTCATTTATGGTGGCGGCTGACGCCGCTCATGGCCGTGGCGGTCGAGGGAGCAGGATCACGCCACCGGATCCCACAGGGCCGGCACGAAATCGTAGCCGCCCGCGCTGCGGATGATGTGTCCGCAGGCCGGGAACGGGAAGTGATAGCCCTGGATCAGCATCTTCTCGGCAACGACGCGGTCGAGAATGCGCCGCCTTGTCTTCACCGCGAGCGCGCCGTCCATGTCGATGATCGGGCTCCATTCGGGGTGGCGCGCGAACAGCCACGGATGATTGGTCGTGTCGCACAGCGCCAGCATCCCGTGTCCGTCCGACGCAATCGCGTAGACGACATGTCCGGGCGTGTGCCCGGGCGCCGCCATCGCGGTGATGCCGGGCACGACCTCGCGCTCCGGCACGAAGCGCGTCACCCGCCCGCCGATGTCGCCGAAAATGCGCCGGGCGTTGCGGAAATAGAGCTTCACCAGATCGGACGTGGCGCGCGCCAGGTTGGCGTCGTCCATCCAGAACGCCCATTCGGCCTGCGGCACCATGATCTCCGCGTTCGGAAAGACGAGGTCGTTGTCCTTGGTCTTGAGACCGTCGATGTGATCGGGATGGAAGTTGGAGATCAGCACGACGTCGATGGCCTTCGGGTCGATTCCGACGGCCGCCAGATTGGCGAGCAGAGCGCCGGCGGTCGGTGCGATCTGGCCGCCCGAGCCCGTATCGATGAGCACGCGCTTCGAGCCGGTCTCGACCAGGAGCGGCGTGAATGGGATCGACAAGGTGTCTTCCGGCATGAAGGCGTCGGCGAGCGCCTTGCGCACTTCCCGATAGGGCGCGTTGCGCACGAACCTGCCGTCGATCGGCCGCTGCCAGTAGCCGTCGTACACGGCGGTCAACTGGAACGAGCCGAGCCGGTACCGATAGGCGCTGGCAATCCGGCCGCCCCCGGGCTCGCCCGCAGAACCCGGCCGGGGTACGACCGCAGTGGTTGCGCCCGAGAGGGATGCGGCGAGAAGCGCGCGGCGGCTGAATGAGTTCATGGTCGGTCCGGTAAGCGCCCATGCGGCGCGGTCGGTCGCCCGTAAGCTCAACACCACTCAGGTGGCGGAATTCCGTCGAATGTTCAGGCGACGCCTTCGAGCTGCCGGACGCGCTCACGCACCGATGCGGTGAGGGCGATGTTGTCGACCTTGCCCGAGCCGAGCATGGGCAACTTGTCCTGGACGAGGACTTCGGCCGGAACCATCAGGTCGGACGCACCTTTCGACTTGGCGAAGGCCAGAAAGGCCGAGCGGGTGGCATCCGTCCGGGTGGTGACGAGGATAATACGCTCGCCCTTGCGGGCGTCCGGAACGGTAACGCAGGCGGAGACCGCTTCCGGCCAGAGTTCGCCGGCGAAGGCCTCGATCGCTGCCAGCGAGACCATCTCGCCGCCCACCTTGGCGAACCGCTTGGCGCGGCCCTTGATGGTGATGAACCCGTCGGCGTCGATCGTCACGATGTCGCCCGTGTCGTGCCAGCCTTCGGGCGGGCGCTCGAGCACGCCCGGATTCTCCACCCGCATATAGCCGAGCATCACGTTCGGGCCGCGTACGTACAGCCGGCCGCCTTCCTCGACGCCCGGAACCGGCTCGAGCCGTGCCTTCATGCCGGGCAGCAGCCGCCCGACGGTGCCGAACCTGTTGAACATCGGGGTGTTGAGCGCCAGCGCCGGCGCCGTCTCGGTGACCCCATAGCCCTCGAGGATGCGCAGGCCGAACTTCTCCGCGTAGGTGCGCCGGGTCGATTCCTTCACCGGCTCCGCGCCGGCCAGCAGATAGCGCAGCGAGCGGAAGTCGTAAGGGTGCGCCGAGCGCGCATAGCCGGCGAGGAACGTGTCGGTGCCGAACATGATGGTCGCGTTCGTGCCGTAGATCATCTCCGGCACGATGCGGTAGTGCAGCGGCGAGGGATAGAGATAGACCGGCACGCCCGAGACCAGCGGCAGGATCAGCCCGACCGTCAGGCCGAAGGAATGGAACAGCGGCAGGACGTTGAACACTTTGTCGCCGCGCCCGAAATCGATGCGGGCCTCCGCCTGCGCGGCGTTGGCGAGTATGTTGCGATTGGAGAGGACGACGCCCTTGGGCGTGCCCTCCGACCCGGAAGTGAACAGGATCGCGGCCGGATCGTCCGGCTTGCGTGCGACAAGCGGGTGCTTGGCGTCGAGCATGCCGCGCAGCTTGTCGGTGAAGCTGATCGTCTTGCGCACGTCCTCGAGATAGACGAAGTGGACCTCGTCCGAGAGCGCTTCGACCAGCGACGTGAGGCGCGCCTTCTCGACGAACGTGTGCGACGTCACGATGATGGAGAGGCGGGCGGCGCGGCAGGCGGCCCGGATGTTCGCGACGCCGGCGCTGAAATTGATCATCGCCGGGATGCGTCCGGCCGACATCAGGGCGAAGACCGCGACCGCTGCCCCGTTCGCGTTCGGCAGCATGACCCCGACGGCCTCGCCGGGCTTGGCAAGCGGCATCAGCTTGCGGCCGAGGATCGCGGTGCCGAGCAGCACCCGTTTGTAGGAGAGGGCGCCCGAGACCGGATCCTCGATCGCGAGGCGCTTGCGGCCGTGCGCGGCGGCCGCCTCGATCAGCGCCTCGACGATGGTGCGATCGGTCGACGTGGTGCGGAAGACGAGGTCCGACATCACCTCGTAGAGCGCCGCGCCGGCCGCCATGCGCCGCCGCTTGCCACGCAGGGCCGGATCGATGGTGAGCTTCACCGGCTCGAGGATGGTGACGGTCACCTTCGGGAACCAGCGCCGCCGCACCTGGTGCCGGGACAGGCGGGAGAACGGCGTCGCCTCCAGGCCCTTGATGCGCACCGGAACGATCATCGCGTCAGA
>CAYVBN010000472.1:0-8947 GCA_964449645.1 uncultured Hyphomicrobiales bacterium | reverse complement strand
CACGCTGCGGCAGGAGCAGTTCGCGGCGACGCTCGATCATCTGGCGCATGCGGGGCTCGACGATTTCTATCGCGGCGACGTCGGGCGGGAGATGGCCGCCGATCTCGAGCGTATCGGCAGCCCGGTGACGCGCGCCGACCTCGAAGCCTGCCGGGCGAGCGTCGCCGAGCCGTTGAGCACGGCCATTTCGGCCGGCATACTCTACAACGCCCCACCTCCCACACAGGGGCTCGCCTCGCTGATGATCCTCGCACTCTACGACCGGCTGGGCGTCAGGCAGGCGGAAGGGTTCGATCACGTCCACGGCGTGGTGGAGGCGACCAAACGCGCGTTCCGCGTGCGCGACAAGTTCGTCACCGATCCGGATCGCCTCGCAACCGACGTCGGGCGATTTCTCGCACCGGACTTTCTCGACGCAGAAGCGGCGCGGATCGACCGGCGCAAGGCGGCGAAATGGCCCGCGCGCTGGGGCGAAGGCGACACCATCTGGATGGGCGCCGCCGACGGCGACGGCCTCGTCGTCTCCTATATCCAGTCGCTCTATTGGGAGTTCGGATCGGGCTGCGTCCTGCCGCGCACCGGCGTGCTGATGCAGAACCGCGGTGCGAGCTTCTCGCTCGACCCCCGGGCCGCCAATCCGCTCGCGCCCGGGCGCCTGCCGTTCCACACCCTCAATCCGGCGCTCGCCGTGCTCGGCGACGGCCGCGTCATGGCTTACGGCACCATGGGCGGTGACGGCCAGCCGCAAAGTCAGGCCGCGTTTTTCACCCGCCATGTCACATTTCGCCAGCCGCTCGATGAGGCGATCGACCGCCCGCGCTGGCTGCTCGGACGCACCTGGGGGTCGCCGCACACGAACTTGCGCATCGAGGCGCGCGCCGAAGCGAGCCTGATCGAACGCCTGCTCGACGCCGGCCATGATGTCGACGTGCTGGCGGAACCGTACTCCGACACGATGGGCCACACCGGCGCGGTGGTGCTGCACGCCGACGGACAGCTCGAAGGCGCGCACGATCCGCGTGCGGACGGCGGCGCGGCCGGTCTTTAGAGCGCGATCCGCAAAAGTGGGTACCGGTTTTGCGCAAGATCGCGCTCTAATTGGATAAACTGGCGCATGATTTCATCGGCGAACCGCTTGCACTTCGCCGGATCATGCGCGAGCGCGATCCGCAAAAGTGGAGACCGGTTTTGCGCAAGATCGCGCTCTAACTCTATGAACGGGCGTGTGATCTGCCGCAGCCGTTGCGCCCCTGCGGCCTCCATTCCGCCCCAGTTCGTGCTATGGTGACGCACCCGATCGGCAGCACGGGGCCGGGTACGCATCCCATGAGAAAAAGCCATTTCGGCTTGGCCGTCGCGCTGGCAGGCACCCTGCTCGCCGCGCCCGCATGGGCGCATCCGCACGTATGGGTGAAGATGAAAAGCGAGATCGTCTATGCGCCGGACGGTTCCGTGACCGGCGTTCGCCACGCCTGGACGTTCGACGACATGTTCTCGGCCTTCGCCACCCAGGGGCTCGAGCAGAAGGTCAAAGGCCAGTTCACCCGCGAGGAGCTGGCGCCGCTCGCCGAGGTCAACGTCACCTCGCTCAAGGAATTCGATTTCTTCACCTACGCCAAGGCGAACGGCAAGAAGACACCGTTTAACGACCCGGTCGACTACTGGCTCGACTACACCAACTCGGTCCTGACCCTGCACTTCACCCTGCCGTTCAAGACGCCCGTGAAGGCGCGGACGCTCGCGCTCGACGTGTACGATCCGACCTACTTCGTCGACTTCAGCTTCGACCAGAAGGATCCCGTGACGCTGTCCGGCGCGCCGGCGCAGTGCAAGCTCAACGTCGTGCGTCCGGCCGACGCCACCGCACAGGCACAGCGACTCGGGGAAGATTTTTTCACCCAGATGGAAACGAACTGGGGAGCGCAGTTTGCCAACAAGGTTTCGGTGACCTGTCCGTAAGCGCAAGATCGCGCTCTGACGTTATGAATTGGCGCGTGAACTTTCCGACGAACCGCTTCCACCTCCCGGATCATGTGCCGGAGCATGATCCGAAAACGGATAGGTTTCCGGATAAGATCATGCTCACGCCAGCGAGATAGAGCAGGATGACAGTTCGGGGAAAGTCATCCTGTTCCTCACCGAGACGCTCCGGTCCGCAGGCCGGCATTGGGGGGCGGCACAGCGGTTGGAGAGCATTCGCATGAAGGCATTACCCGGCGTCCGCCCCGCGCAGGCAATTCTGCTTGTCCTGTTGGCGTGCATCGTCATGGCGGCCACGGTCGAGCCGTCCCTGGCGCAAGGCAGCCCGTTTGGCGTGCACGCGCCGGCAAGCACACCGGTGGCGGCGCCGGCGAACGGCTTTTTCGGCTGGATCCTGGCCAAGCAGTCGGAATTCTATCGCGCCATGTCGGGCCTCATCCGCTCGGCCAAGACCGACGGCAGCGCGACCTGGACCCTGCTGGGAATTTCGTTCCTCTACGGAATCTTCCACGCGGCCGGCCCCGGCCACGGCAAGGCGGTGATCTCCTCCTACCTGATCGCCAACGACGAGACCTGGCGGCGGGGGGTCATCCTTTCCTTCGCATCGGCCCTGCTGCAGTCGCTCGTTGCGATCGGGCTGGTGGGGATCGCGGCCGCCCTGCTCGGCGCCACGGCGCAGATGATGTGCAGCGCCAGCTATGTGGTGGAACTCATCAGCTATGCGCTCATCGTCGTGGTCGGCGCGCGGCTCCTGTGGGTGAAGGGGCGCGCTTTCCTGGGTGCTCTGCAGGTCGGGCGGCCGCTGACGGAGCTCGGAGCCGCGGTGACGCCGCCGCACCATGATCACGACCATCATCACGACCATCACGGCCATGCGCATCATCATGACGATTGCGCCGCCTGCGGCCACGCGCACGGCCCTGAGCCGGCCGACCTCGCCGGCCCCGGCGGCTGGCAGCGCGGCTTCTCGGCGATCATGGCGGTCGGACTGCGGCCATGTTCCGGCGCGATCGTCGTTCTGGTGTTCGCGCTCTCGCAGGGCCTGTTCTCGACCGGCGTCGGCGCCACCCTGCTGATGGGCTTCGGCACCGCGCTTACGGTCGCTGCGATTGCGACCATCGCGGTGGCGGCGCGCGGCTTCGCCTCGCGGCTGGCCGCGACCCGGTCTGGCTTCGGAACGGCGGCACTGTACGGCCTCGAGGCCGCTGCGGCAGCGCTCGTGCTCGTGTTCGGCCTGATGCTGCTCGCCGGCTACATGGTGACCGAGCGCATGATGTTCTGCTGAGCACCGCAGCCGAAGGTCGACGCGGTGCCTTTCGCGCCGCGTCGCACCCACCACCTTAAAGGCGAGGGAGAGCCCCATGACCTCGCGCACACTCTCGACACGGTGTTGCGTCGTCGGCGGCGGTCCGGCCGGCATGATGCTCGGCTTCCTGCTGGCGCGCGCCGGGATCGACGTCACCGTGCTGGAGAAGCACGCGGATTTCCTGCGCGACTTCCGGGGCGACACGATCCATCCCTCGACGCTCGAGCTGATGCACGAACTGGGGCTGCTGATCGACTTCCTCCGCTTGCCGCATCAGGAGGTACGAACGCTCTCCGCGCAGTTCGGCGACACGGAACTGACCGTTGCGGACTTCTCCCACCTGCCGACCCGGTGCCGGTTCATCGCCCTCATGCCGCAATGGGATTTCCTCGACTTCCTGGCCGAGCAGGGACAGCGCTATCCGGGATTTCATCTGCTGATGCGGACCGAGGCCACGGACCTCGTGACGTCCTCCGGTGCCGTGCACGGGGTTCTGGCCGCCTCGCCGGACGGTCCGCTCGACATCCGCGCCGACCTCGTCGTCGCCTGCGATGGCCGCCATTCGCTCATGCGCGAAAAGGCAGGTCTCGCGATTGAGGAGCTCGGCGCTCCGATGGACGTCTTCTGGTTTCGCGTCAGCCGCCACCCCGGTGATCCGGACGAGACGAAGCTGATGTTCGCCGCCGGACACATTCTTATCCTGCTCGATCGCGGCGATTACTGGCAGTGCGCGCACGCCATCCCCAAAGGCTCCGCCGACGAGGTCCGCCGGCGAGGCCTGCCGGCGATGCGCGACGCCGTGGCCGGAATTGCGCCGTTCCTGCGCGAGCGCCTGAACGAGCTCACGGATTGGGACCAGATCAAGCTTCTGAGCGTGCGCGTCGACCGGCTGAAAGATTGGTATCGGCCGGGTCTCCTGTGCATCGGCGATGCCGCGCACGCGATGTCGCCGATCGGCGGCGTCGGCGTGAATCTCGCGGTCCAGGACGCGGTCGCGGCCGCCAATATTCTTGCCGGGGCGTTGCATGCCGGACCCGCCGGCCCGGATCTTCTGGCCCGCGTGCAGCAGCGCCGGGAACTGCCCGCCCGCCTCACCCAGGCGGTGCAGGTGTTCATTCAGAACCGGCTGATCGCCAACCTGCTCGGAAACACGGAACAGACGTCCCCGCCGTTTGCGTTCCGGTTGCTGAAGCTATTTCCAATTTTGCGCCGGCTGCCGGCCCGGCTGGTCGGGCTCGGGGTGCGCCCCGAGCATATTCACACGCCCGATGTCGGTGCGCGCGAGCCGCGTTCCGGCGGCACGCCGGAGCCTCAACCGAAATCCTGAGGCGCAGGGTTCGATCGTCCCGAACGCGGGATGCAGCATCCGCCCGGGCGCCGCGAACGCTGGATCAGCGGACGAGCGCCGCGGCGAGCTGCTTCACGTTGTGCCGCATCATCGCGATGTAGGTGGGCGCTTCGCCGGAGGCATCCGTCAGCGCGTCCGCATAGAGCGTGCCGCCGACGCGGGCGCCGGATTCCGCCGCGATGCGCTCGAGCAGACGCGGGTCGGACACGTTCTCCAGGAAGACAGCCGGGATCCTGTCGCGCTTGATCTGCGCGACGATGGCGGCGACGTCCTTCGCCGAAGGCTCGGAATCGGTCGACACGCCCTGTGGGGCGATGAACTGCACCCCATAGGCCGCGCCGAAATAGCTGAATGCGTCGTGGGTCGTGATGATCTTCCGCCGCGCGGGCGGAATCCGCGCAACCGTCGCCCTCACCTCCTCCTCGAGCGCGGCGAGCTTGGCGAGATACGCACTGGCATTGCGTTCGTAGACCGCCTTGCCGGCCGGATCGGCCGCCGCCAGGCCGTCGCGAATGTTGGCGACGTAGGCTTCAGCGTTGGCGACGACCTGCCAGGCGTGCGGATCGGGGCCGCCGCTCTGGTCCGCTTCGACCCGCGGCTTGATGCCCTTGGTGGCGACGACGACCGGCGCCTTGGTTCCGGACGCGCTGATCAGCCGTTCCATCCAGCCTTCGAGTCCCAGCCCGTTGACGAAGACGACCTTGGCGGCGGCCAGCGTCGCCGCATCCGTTGGCGAAGGCGCGTAGACGTGAACGTCGCCGTTGGGGCCGACGAGGCTTTTCACCTCGACACGGTCGCCGCCGACGTTCGCCACCAGATCGGCGAGAATCGAGAACGTCGCCACCGCGGACAGCTTGTCCGCCGCGCGCGCCGGGCCGGCCGCGGCCATCACGGCAAGCAGAGCGATCGCAACGAGGCCGCGTCGTGTGCTGTTCATGCCGACCTCCCTGTCGGGTGCATTCACGCTTCGAGATGCCGCCGCGGCCGGAGGTGCCGCATCAATCCGCCGACGCGCCCGAACAGCACCGAGGCGGCATAGATCGCACCCGCCACCAGGATGACCGCCGGTCCGGCGGCGATGCGCGTGTGGAACGACACGAGCAGCCCGACATAGCCCGACAGGATGCCGGTCGCGACCGCGACCAGGATCATGGAGCTGATGTCGCGCGCCCAGAAACGCCCGGTGGCGGCGGGCAGCATCATCAGGCCGACGGCGAGCAAGGTGCCGAGCGCCTGGAACCCGCCGACGAGATTCATGACGACCAGCACGAGAAAGATGATGTGGGCCGGGGCGCCGGCGCGGCTTACGGAGCGCAGGAAACCCGGATCGACGCATTCGATCACCAGCGGACGCCAGACGATCGCCAGGATCGCCAGCGACACGGTGGTGATGGCGGCGATCAGCATCAGGGTCTGGTTGTCGAGCGCCAGCACGTTGCCGAACAGGAAGTGCAGCAAGTCGATATTGGAGCCGCGCGCCGACACGATGGTCACGCCGAGCGCGAGCGAGACGAGGAAAAAGGCGGCGAGCGAGGCGTCCTCCTTGATTTCGGTCGTGCGCGCGACGACGCCCGCGAGCAGCGCCACCGTAACCCCGGCAACGAGTCCGCCCGCCGTCATGGCGAACAGATCGAGGCCGGCGACCAGAAAGCCCACGGCGGCGCCTGGAAGGATGGCATGCGCCATGGCGTCACCCATGAGGCTCATCCGCCGCAGCATGAGAATGACGCCGACCGGGCCGGCGCCGAGGGCGAGCGCGAGCGTGCCGACCAGCGCGCGGCGCATGAACTCGTAATCCAGAAAGGGAGCGAGCAGGAGATCGTACATCGGGCTCAGTTCATTGCGATGTTTGCAAGATGGCTTTTCTCCGGACCATCATCCTGCTCTATCTTTTTGATGTGAGCATGATCCTGTCCGAAAACCGGCGTCCACTTTTCGGGATCATGTTGTTTGTCTGAAGCATGATCCTGTCCGAAAACCGGCAGCCACTTTTCGGGATCATGCCGTTTGTCTGAAGCATGATCTTGCCCGAAAATCGGCGTCCACTTTTCGGGATCATGCTCTAGGCGGCTTCGTGCACGCATTCGCCCGCCTCCTCGTCGAAGGCCTCGCACATGTGCCGCGCCTTCGAGAGATTGTCCGCCGTCAGCACCTCGCCGGCCGGCCCCCAGGCGACCGGCTCGCGCGCGAGCAGCAGCACCTCGGGGAAATTCGCGCGCACGAGATCGAGATCGTGCAGCGCCGCCACGACGGTGCGCCGCTCCGCGTGCCAGCGGCGAACGAGATCGAGCAGGTCGGCCGCGGTGCGCGCATCGATGGCGTTGAACGGTTCGTCGAGGATGATGAGCTGCGCGTCCTGCAGCAGCAGCCGTGCGAACAGCGCGCGCTGCATCTGCCCGCCCGAGAGCGTGCCGATCGCCCGGCCTTCGAAACCGGTCAGGCCGACGGCGGCAATCGCTTCGTGAATCTTGCGCCGGCCCTTGGCGCCGACTCCGCCGAACAGGCCGGTCTCGGCCCACAGCCCCATACCGACCAGGTCGTAGACGTCGATCGGGAACGAGCGGTCGATGTCGGCCGCCTGCGGCAGATAGGCGATGTCGCGCGTCCTCAGCCCGCACAGGTCGATCTGGCCCTGCAACGGCGGAAGCATTCCGACGACGCCCTTGAACAGCGTCGACTTGCCGGCGCCGTTCGGGCCGACGACGGCCATCAGCGCGCCCGCCGTGACGGTTCCATCGAGATGATGCACGGCCGGATGGCGGTCATAGCCGAGCGTCAGATCGCGAAAGCGAATGTGCGCGGTCATCGTGCTGCCCGTCGCTTAGGTCATGGCCCAGATCACCGCCGCCCACAGCAGCGCAGCGACGAGCGCGACGCCTGCGAGCCGCTCGGCGACCGAGAGGCGCAGGATCGAGGGTGACATGCGCAAGGGCGGATGCGCGTGGTCGGGAGGGTGATGGTGGTGCGCCATCGCGATATGAGGTTCCGGTTGCCGTGCACGGCAGGTAGCTGCCCCCGGGAAGCGGATGTAATACTATAACATTGCCGATTGTGTCCAGCCGCAGAGATGCGGTCGGCGGCCCCGAGTTCCGCCGACCTCCCGGACGGGTATCGGCATATCGTCCGCGTATCGAATGACGCCGGCGCTCTTGCGCGCCGCACAGGTGAGACCGATAGTCGACGCGATGCGCGCGGCCCTTGTCCGACATTCCGCACCCGACATTCGCATCCGGCCCGGCGTGACGAGCGATCTCGACGCCTTGGTGGATCTCGAGGAACGCGTCTTCTCGACCGACCGGATGTCGCGCAGAAGCCTTCGGCGTTTCCTGGGTGCAGAGAGCGCCGCGCTGCTCGTCGCCGAGCGCGCGGGCGGCGTGGCCGGCTATGCGCTCGTCCTGTTCCGGCGCCGGAGCGGAGTAGCGCGGCTCTATTCCATCGCGGTCGATCCCGGGATCACCGGCCGGGGCGTCGGAACCGCCCTCCTTGGTGCGGCCGAAGACGCCGCCGCGGCGCGCGCCTGCGCGGTGATGCGGCTCGAGGCGCACGAAGCGAACGCGCGCGCGATCTCCCGTTACGAATCCGCCGGCTACCGGCTGTTCGGACGATATGTGCGCTACTATGAGGACGGCGGGGACGCGCTGCGCTACGAGAAAAGCCTCGCGCCGCTCGGCGCTGCGGCACATGGGAGCCGCCTTATTTCCACCAGACCGCCAAGATCACCTGCGGACCGGCGTGCATGAGAATGCCGTTTCGATTCAGGCTGGCCCATCAACGCTCATGAGCTTCTTGGATTCCGGCATCCGCGTGCGCTCCGCCGCCTCGCTGCGGGTCGGCCGGAACGCGTTGACGATCCGCGAGGGACGCGCGTCATGACCGGATGGGTCATTCTGGTCGATCAGCCCCGCGACCTTCCCAACGCCGAGACCCCGCACAAGGTGATCACGACGAGCGAGTATCTCGCCCGTCCGCGCCTGTTCGAGACCGGGCGGCCGAAGCTCGTGAACCTCTCGCGCTCCTACGCCTATCAGTCGAAAGGCTACTACGCCTCGCTGCTCGCCGAGGCGCGCGGCCATCGCGTCGTGCCGACGGTCGAGACCATGCTCGAGCTGCGCGAGGCCAAGCTCTACGAGCACGCCCTGCCGGAGCTCGAGGACGAGCTCAATCGCTGCGCCCGGCGCGCCGACTTCCGCCCCGAGACCGAGCTCAAGCTGCTCGTCTGTTTCGGCATCGCCCGCGACGCACGGTTCGAGCCGTTCGGGCGGCTGCTGTTCGACTGGTTCCGCTGCCCGGCGCTCGAAGTGACGATCGAGGGC
>CAYVBN010000471.1:0-2746 GCA_964449645.1 uncultured Hyphomicrobiales bacterium | reverse complement strand
TATCCGGAATGGCCGATGTATTCCTGGCACATCGATTCCACCTTCATGTTCGCCGCCAACGCGCACGATATTCGGGAAATCGCCCTCGGGCCGCGATACCGCGTCTATCATATCGACCATTCCGTCGGCTCCGGCTGGTCACCCACCGGAGAAGATAAGTTATTTGGTCGTCTCAAATCTCGCGGCATCCCGTATTTGAGCAATGACGATCTTCGCGACTGGCAGAGGCGCGCCGCCGAAGACCCAACGAGTATCATTGTGAATCCGGCGGACTGGGGACTTGCGGGGCACAACCTGCCAGAACGGCGTATCGAACCTGGTGGCCGCGACACCCACAAAACAGCTCCGCGCACCGCGGCAGTTGTAAATGCGTGAGCGGAGGAGCGGGATGGAATTTGCCAATTATCACCCCCGCATGCTGCCCTATTTGGTGGAGCAATGCGTCTTCGGTGTCGAACGTTTCATGCTTATCGACGTCGGCTGTGCGGGGGGATTAGATCCGCTGTGGTGTCTCTTCGGCGATCAACTCGCTGCGGTGGGGTTCGATCCGCAGCAGAGTGAAATTGAACGACTGCGTAAGGCCGAGACAAACCCGAATGTGAAATACATACCGGCGCTTGTCGGGCTTCCCGAAGACAATGAATTTCATCTGCGCAAACGCCAACAGACTTACCAAGCTCCCTCCTATTTCGATCCGTTGCAGCGATCAAGCGCGGCAGCCCGCTGGACGGCTGGCGCCGCGCCTCAAAGCAATGTGATCGGAGAGCAGCTCACTCCAACGAAGATCGGCATTTCCGAATACGTGCAATCGAACGGAATTCGCTCGGTCGCCTTCATAAAAATCGATACGGACGGTTCCGACCTCGAGGCGACCGTCTCGGCATCCGAGATCATACGACCCTGCAATGTCTTGGGTTTCATGATCGAGTCGCCATTCTCTGGAACGCATGACGATACGGCGAACAGCTTCCACAACATCGACCGGTTCATGCGCAAGAATGGCTTCATGTTGTATGTGCTCGCGCAACGCGCCTATTCACGCGCGGCGCTGCCGGCTCCGTTCGTATACGGTATTCCGGCCCAGACGATTTCCGGCCAGGTGCATTGGGCGGATGCCGTCTATCTCAGGGATGGAGCGGCTGCAGATTACGCTCTCATTTGGAGCGAGGAATTGTCAACGGTCGCGCTCCTGAAGCTCGCGGCCCTTTACGAGCTCTTTCGTCTTCCCGATTGCGCCGCCGAATTAATCAACACGCATCGCAATCGCATCGCCAGCATGGTCGACCCGGACAGGCTTCTCGATCTCCTGACGCCGCCACTACACGGCAAGCAACTATCCTACAAAGATTATGTGGCCACGTTCCGAGACAGGCCCGATCAATTCTTTCCGAGCGCAATGGAGCATAAGAGCCAATTATCGACGAAAGGGCGACTGAAGCGTCTTTTCCGTCTCTGATCTGTCGCGATCTCCAGATATTGCTCCACCTCTCCCGCTCGGAATGACTATAACCATCACATGCTCACTCTTATTTCCGTTCCTAAGGCCTTCGTCGGCCTTAATCGGGTGGTGCAAGATAATGCGATAGGTTCGTGGACGAGGCTGGGTGCGGCCTGCGAGATTGTTCTGTTCGGCAATGATCCCGGTGTCGCCGAAGCTGCTGCCCGACATCAGGTCAAGCACCAACCGCAAATCACCCGAACTGCTGAGGGCACGCCTGTACTCAGCGACGTGTTTGCACATGCTCACGCGATAGCGCGTCATCCGCTGCTCTGTTTCGTCAATGCGGATATCGTTCTGCTCAACGATTTTCTTCGTGCGGTGCATCTCGTCACGAATCGTTTCCGTGAATTCCTGCTCATTTCCAGCCGGTTCAATCTCAGGATCGACGAACCACTCCCCTTCGGCGCGCAATGGGACGAGGCATTGCGTGGCCGGGCGAGAGCGGAAGGCAACATGTACCCGGCCGGGGGCAGCGACGTCTTCGTCTACTCACGCGGCCTCTTCCCATCCGTTCCTCCCTTCGCCATCGGACGGGGATACTGGGATAATTGGTTGATGTTCGAAGCGGTGCGCCGCGGCGCTCGGCTGATTGACGCCACCGAGATGCTCACGGCCGTGCACCAGGAGCATGGATACGGACACGTAACCGGCTTGCCGGAGAACTCGGGTATTGCCTCGGTTCTCAATTCGACCGAGGCGGCGCACAATCTCAGGTTGGCCGGCGGCAAGGGCCGCCTTTTCACGGCGTATGATGCAACAGAAATCCTGACGGACGACGGCCGCCTCGTGCCGACACTGCATCCCCGGCTCGTTCGACGCCGCTTCAAGGCGTCAATCCGCCGGGCATTCCCGATGAGCGGCGCGATACGCGCATTGACGAAAATCGCTAAGTAGTGCTGCCCGCCAGGATCCCGAGCCGGTCCTCAGCGGATCGCTGATTCGACGGTCTGGACGCGGGGACGGTAGTCAATTGCCTCAAATCTCTTGGATTTCCACAGCCGCTGTGACATCGAAGCGACTCGCGCCGGCGAAATCCAACAAAATGCACCGAAAGGTTGCGCCGGATTTGGCCCGGACGTAAGTTTTATGCCTGCTATTGGGGAATTTCTTCGGGGACTGAAGGGGGGGGACATTGCGCATCTCCGTTGTCGGGCTGGGCAAGCTCGGCTCTCCGCTTGTGGCCGTCATGGCGCACAAGGGCTTCGAAGTCGTCGGCGTAGATCTCAACCCGGACATTGTCGCGGC
>CAYVBN010000470.1:0-16204 GCA_964449645.1 uncultured Hyphomicrobiales bacterium | reverse complement strand
CGGGGCCGTCAGTTTCTGGAGCGGCGCACGCCCGGTCACGGCATCTGGATCGGTCCCGTGTCCTTGGGCACCTTGTAGCCGCGCTGCACGGCGGGGCGGGCGGCCACCGTCTCGTACCAGCGCTTCACGGTCGGATACTGTTTCATGTCGATCGTCTGCCACTCGAAGCGCGAGATCCACGGCCAGATCGCGATGTCGGCGATCGAATAGTCGTCGGCGACGAACTCGCGGCCCTCGAGACGCGTGTTCAGCACCTTGTAGAGCCGGTGCGCTTCCTTCAGATAGCGCTCCTCGGCGTAGGGCGCCTTGCCGGGATTGTACTTCACGAAGTGATGCACCTGGCCGAGCATCGGGCCGGGGCCGCCCATCTGCCACATCAGCCATTCGATCGTGCGGTAGCGCGGCTCGCCCGATTTCGGCAGCAGCTTGCCGGTCTTGTCGGCGAGATAGATCAGGATCGCGCCGGACTCCATCAGCGCCATGTTGGTGTCGCGGTCGACGATTGCCGGAATGCGGTTGTTCGGGGCGATCTTCAGAAATTCGGGCGCGAACTGCTCGTCCTTGGAAATGTCGATCGGATGCGCGGTGTAGGGCAGGCCGATTTCTTCCAGCATGATGGAAGCCTTGCGGCCGTTCGGAGTGGTCCAGGTGTAAAGATCGATCAAGATCAACCTCTTTGGTTTTGGCAGTGGTTGGCGAACGTGGATCGGACTTCTTTTAGAGCATGGTCCCGAAAAGTGGATACCGGTTTTCGGAAGGGACCATGCTGAAAATGGAGAGATAGGCAGGGCGGCGGCCCGCACAGACGCCGTCCCGCGCCAGCCGCGATCCCGTTGGATCAGACATCGAGGCCCACCCGTCAAGCAGATGCGCGGGTCCTGAGGTGTGTCGTGGGATTGCCGGATGATGGGGCCGGTGCCCTCTGCCGCTTCACTCTGCGAGCGCCGCCTCGAGATCGTCGAAACTGCCGGCCCCTTCGACGATCGCCTGGGCGAGGCCGCCGGCGCCGCTCGCGATCTGCTCGGCGAAGAAGCGCGCCACCGCGACGTGGGAGGCGGCCTCCGCCGTTTCCTTCCCCTGCCGGACCGCCGCGAGCGCTTCTTCCGCCAGCATCGCGCCGCCTGCCGCGAGCGCGAACAGCCGCAGATAGGGCGTGGTGCCAGCGAGCGCGTGCTCGGGTGCGGTGTCGAGCGCATGCAGGAGCCACGCTGTCGTCGCTCCCAGGCTGTCGACCGCCTCGGCGAGCCGTGCTCCGGTCGCCCCGAAGGCCGGATCGTTCGTCACCTTCACGGCGATCACGGTCTGGCGCAACTCGTCGATGTAGCTCTTGACCGCACCGCCGTCGGCGAGGGGGAGCTTGCGGGTGACGAGATCGATCGCCTGGATGCCGTTCGTGCCCTCGTAAATCTGGGCGATGCGCGCGTCGCGATAGTATTGAGCGACGCCCGTCTCCTCGATGTAGCCCATGCCGCCGTGGACCTGGATGCCGAGCGATGCCACGTCGGTGCCGGCATCCGTCGCGAATGCTTTGGCGACCGGCGTGAGCAGGGAGGCGCGGACGTGGGCGGCCGCCCGCCGATCGGGGTCGGGCTCGCGCTGCGCACGGTCGAGCGCCACCGCCGTGGCGTAGCAGATTGCGCGTGCGGCACGCGTCAGCGCCCGCATGGTCATCAGCATGCGCCGGACGTCCGGATGGGCGATGATCGGAACGGAACCGCTCGCGTCCTTCGCGCCGACGGCGCGGCCCTGGCGGCGCTCGCGCGCATAGGCGAGGGCCTGTTGCGTCGCGCGCTCGGCGATCGCCACGCCCTGCAGGCCGACGGCGAGGCGCGCCTCGTTCATCATCGTGAACATGCACGCCATGCCGCGGTTTTCCTCGCCGACGAGGAACCCGGTCGCACCGCCGTTGTCGCCGTAGACCATCGTGCAGGTGGGAGAGCCGTGGATGCCGAGCTTGTGCTCGACGGATTGGGCGTGCACGTCGTTGCGCGCGCCGAGCGTGCCGTCGGGATTCACGAGGAATTTCGGCACCACGAACAGCGACAGGCCTTTCGTCCCGGCCGGCGCGTCGGGCAGCCGCGCCAGCACGATGTGCACGATGTTGTCGGTGAGGTCGTGCTCGCCGTAGGTGATGAAGATCTTGCTGCCGGTGAGCCGATAGGTTCCGTCCGGCGCACGCACCGCGCGGGTGCGCAGCGCGCCGACGTCCGAGCCGGCCTGCGGCTCCGTCAGCTGCATGGTGCCGGTCCATTCGCCCGACACGAGCTTCGGCAGATAGGTGCGCTTGAGCGTCTCGCTGCCGTGCGCGGCCAGCGCGTCGATCGCCGCCATGGTGAGCACCGGGCCGAGGCCGAACGCCATCGCGGCGGAGTTCCACATTTCCACGCAGGCGGCGTTGAGCGCCTGCGGCAGGCCCTGGCCGCCCCATTGGGTGGGCGCGGCGAGGCCGTTCCATCCAGCCTCGGCCCAGGCCCGGTAGGCCTCCCTCCACCCGGGCGGCGTCGTGACCTCGCCGTTCGCGAACGGCGTGCCGTGGCGGTCGCCGACGCGATTGAGGGGGCTGAGCACCTCGCCGGCGAAGCGGCCGGCCTCGGCCAGCACCGCCTCGACCTCCTCCTCGGCGAGATCGCCGTAGAGCCCCTGGGCGCGCGCCTCGGCGAAACCGACGGACCTGAGCGTGGACAGCATGTCGGCGACCGGCGCCCGATAGGTCATGAGGTTCTCCAACCCGTGTGCTCTCGGTATCGCTCAGGCGCGATGCCGGCGGCCATGGCCGGCCAGACGAGCTTAGCCGCAGAGGAGGGCAGACCATAGCATTCCCGGCGGCGGGGTCTCGGCGCATCCGTCCACGCCGCGACATTGATCGCGGCGGCTTACGCCATTATGGTCCGGCCGCCATCCGAAGCGGTGCGCATTGGGGCGTAGCCAAGTGGTAAGGCAGCGGATTTTGATTCCGCCATTCCCAGGTTCGAATCCTGGCGCCCCAGCCAGCCTTAGCCTTTGCCGCCTCTCGCTTTTTCGGTCTGCGCGCAGTCGTCATTCTGACCGCATTCCGCTGCTGCGTTCTGAACGCGGGCGTCGGCGCTCGCCGTCACCTGCGTGTGCCGCTTGCGGATCGCGGCGAGCGCGCGCTTATCCGAGATTCGGAATCACGGCACCGAACCGGCGGGCGCAGATTCAAGCTTTTGGATATCGCTGTTCCGGCGACTGCAGCATGCAACGAGGGTTCAGATGGCAAGCGCTCAGTTCGCGGATGCGCGCACGCTGTTGGCCACCGGTTGCCAGCGCTTCAACTCGGACGCGACGAAGGCCGTCAGCTCAGCCGGTGAGAACTCGCGCACCTCGATCGCGTTCTCGGCTAAACGCCGCTGGACCACCTCGAGCTTCAGCACCTTGGCGATCTCGCGATGAAGCTTGACGACGATGTCCTGCGGCAGACCTGCCGGCCCCGACAATGAAAACCACGTCGTCGCGGTGAGATCTGGATATCCGATCTCCTTGAAAGTGGGCACGTCGGGCAAATCCGGCAAGCGACGTTCTGCCGACACTCCCAGCGCATTCAACTTGCCAGATTGAATCTGGTCGACTGCCGACCAGGTCATGCCAACCGGGACATGGCCTCCCAACACCGCCGTCAAGGCAGGGCTGGTCCCTCTGAACGGAATATGCGTGAACTTGATGCCCTCCTTGGCCGCGAGATATTCGGCAAACAGATGCATGTGAGTTCCGGTGCCGGGTGACGCATAGCTCAGGTTCGTCGACCGTGCATGAGCGACGAAGTCCTTGAAGTTGGTAACGCCGACTGAAGGATGCACGACCAAGATGATCGGCGGCCCACCGAGATAGGCGACATGCGTGAAATCTTTGATTGGATCGAAGTGCGGCGCCGTTTGGCTCGTCAAAGGCGCGATCACGTGCGAGGCGATGCCGGAGATCACGAATGTGTAGCCGTCAGGCTTCGCCCGGGCGACGGCCTGCGCGCCGATCATTCCTCCGGCTCCCGGCTGATTCTCGACGATGAACTGCTGGTTGAGCGATCTGCTCAGATTGTCGGCGATAATTCGGCCTAATGTGTCCGCCGCGCCCCCGGCGGCAAACGGCGCGACGATCTTGACTGGCCTGTCAGGCCAGCTTTGCGCTTTTCCGTCTGCGCTCCAGAGAAATGTCGCAACGACCGCGGCCGCAACTGAACCCAATGATTTCCGGATGCGAGCTCTCATTTCCACGTCCTCCCGGCGGTCCGTGTAGAGTGGCGGATGCCAATGGCTTTATCTTTAGCTTCCGCCCGCTCCGATGTGAGCAATGGCCTCGACCTCGACCCTGAACGACGGATCGGCCAGCGCACCCACTTGAACCAGTGTTGCCGTGGGAAAATCGCCGGTGAAGAATTCTCTTCGCGCCTTCCAGAAGCCCTCGCGAGTGCTGATGTCGGTTACGAAAACGGTGAGCTTCACGATGTCGCGCATCGTTCCGCCGGCGGCTTCGACGATCTGCTTTATCTTCCGGAAGACCGCCTGGCTTTGGGCATACATGTCGCCGTCGATCACCTCGAACTTGGCGCCTCGCGGCGTGATTCCCGAAATGTAAGCAATGCCGTCGACCACAAGGCAGTTGGAGAACATGCCTTCAGGGGGCTCGGAAATTTTTGGATCGCGGATTCGCTGAATGCGTCGCCCGTTGTTCGACATTTATGTTCCCTCTGCAGCGTTGCGCTGGCGGAAGGCCGGTAGCGTAGGGGAGGCTATCTGTGTGCGCAACTAATTTTGCTGCAGATTAAATGCTTGCCGACATATGTTGCCGCAAATTCCGACTGCGTCGGGCCAATGCTCCTCGAGACGGATTGTCTCGGGCTCGTCAGCCAAGTCGGCGTAATCACAGCAATATCGCGAAGCTACGATTCCGCCGCAACGCGCTTTTCGTGTGCGTGCGTCAGAAGCGAGAGAAGATGTCCGCTTTTGCGGCTTCCTTTTGCCGCAGGCGCTCGCAGGCGGACAACTCGTCAAACAAAGCGCAATGCGGTCAAGCCCTCGCGCTTGGATCAGTCGACTTTGGGTTCGAAGCTGCAGGATTGTCGAGGATCGGCCACCGGCTTCCTAAATCGCGCCTCGGAATGCCGTGCCGTGTTGCCGAGGTGAATGCCGTTGCTCCAACCAAGAGTGTGGGAATGGGGTCGCGCGACGGCGTGGCTCTGGCCAGCGAAACCCGGCGAGACACGGACCGGCATGTCATCAGCTCATACGCCGAGGTGGCGTCCGCTGATCCGCTCCGGAGGCACGGCCCGCCGTTTTGGCAAAGAGCCAAGTGGGCAGCGCACGCGTGGGCGAGACTGTTGCCGGATGGGCCCGACGAGCGCTATTGAGTCGCTTTCCGCCGCGCTTGTCACACATTTCGGCCGCTGCCATTATCGCCCCCGATGCCGGACCCTTGCCGATTTCACAACGGCGAGGAACCGTATTCTGCGTAGAAAAATTCGAAAATCAGGGAGGGACGAACGCCATGATTCCGGTTGGACTTCGAGCGCTGTCGCGGCGCGATTTTCTGGTCGCAGCAGCGGTCGGCGGCCTTGCCGGTGCGATGGCCAGATCGTCTGCCGCGCTTGCGCAGGAAACGGTGCGCATCGCGCTTCCCACCAAGACCTACTACCCGACCATCATCTCCGAAGCCGCGCAGCGGCATAAGCTCTTCGACAAGGAAGGGCTGACGGCTGAGCTGACGGTGTATCGCGGCGGCGCGGAGGCGTTCGAGGCGGTCGCGGCCGGCGCCGCCGACATCACGCTCGGATCGTGCGCGATCGTCGCGGCCGGCATCCGCAAGGGGGTCAAGTCCAAGGCGATTTCGGGTGCCAGCCTGGGCTACAACGGCTGGTACCTGATGGTGAAGTCGGATTCGAAGATCAGGGACATTGCCGAGCTCGAAGGCAAGAAGGTCGGCATCACCTCGGCGGGCTCCGCCTCCGACATCCTCGCCAAATGGACGATGTCGGAGAAGAAGGTGAAATTCACTGCCGTGCCACTCGGCGGCGGCGGCCTCATCCCCAACCTGCTGACCGGGAACGTCGACGCCATCGTGATCTATTCTCCGCTCTCGTTCAAAGTCATGCAGGATAAGAGCGCGCGAAGCCTGCTCGATTACGGGGAGGCGGTGCCGGCGCATCTAAGCGGCGTGTGGATCGCCCCCGACAAGCTGATCGACGAAAAGCCGGAATTGATCCAGAAGGTCAACAACGCGCTGTTCGGAGGCATGGCCGCGCTGAAGGCGGACCGGCCCACCGCGATCAAGCTCATCGCCGAGATCGACGAAATCTCGCCGAAGATCGCGGAGGCCGAGCTCGACGGCAACATCCTCAAGCTGTCGACGACGGGCGAGATGACGCCGGTGTGGGTCCAGCGCTCGCTCGACCTGGCCAAGCTGGTCGGCATGACCAATCTCGCGCCCGCGTCGGAAATCTACACGACGAAGTTCAAACCGGTGCCGACGCGCCTCTGATCCGGGGCAGGGAGGCGATGCGCACCTCCACGATCGTCCTGATCCGCATCGCGATCCTCGCGGTCGTGCTCGGCGCGTGGGAAGTCCTGCCGCGCGCCGGCATCGTCAATCCGCTGCTCCTGCCGCCCCTCTCGGACGTGCTGGCGACGCTCGCGCACATCGTCGGCCGCGGCGACGTGCGCGAGGCGATGGCGGTGACGGCGGCGGAAGTCGTGATTGCGTTCGTCATCGCCGTGCCGCTCGGGGGAGCGCTCGGCGTGCTGGCGGCGGAGAACGAATATTTCGGCGAGATCTTCCGGCCAATGCTGTTCTACGTTTTCAGCATTCCGAAATCGATTTTCCTGCCGATGTTCATCCTGGTGTTCGGGATCGGGTTTCACCAAAAGGTCGCCTATGCGACGTTCTCGACCCTCTTCATCGTCATCATGAGCGCGAGCGCGGCGGTCGAGTCGATCAAGGCCGAGCATCTGCTCGTGGCTCGGTCTTATGGGGCGACGCGGCGCCAGATCCTGCGCCGGGTCTACATTCCGAGCATGATGCCGATCCTGCTCGAGACGTTGCGCATCGCGATGATCTTCAACTTTACCGGGGTGATGATCGCCGAGATGTATGCGTCGCGCACCGGCATCGGCCACATGATCGCCAACTGGGGCGAGAATTTCATGCTGTCGCAATTGTTCGCGGGCGTTCTCCTGCTCGCCGCGGCAGCCATGGCGTTCAACGAAGCGGTCCGCTATCTGGAGGTGCGATGCAGCAAGTGGCGGACGTGAAAACGCTTCAAGGGCAGGTACTTCGGCCGGCGGTCCAGGTCAAGGGCCTGAGCCATGTCTATGCGGGGCGCGACGGCGCGGTGCCCGCGCTCTCCGACATCGATCTCACGGTGCCGGCCGGCCGTTTCGTCGTCATCGTCGGGCCGTCCGGATGCGGCAAGACCTCGCTGCTGATGATGCTCGCCGGTTTGCGCGCGCCGTCGTCCGGCACCATCCTGTGCGACGGCCGGCCGATCCCGCAGCCCGACCCGGCGCGGGTCGGCGTCGTGTTCCAGGAGGCTAGTCTCTATCCCTGGCTCACCGCGGTCGAGAATGTCGAGTTCCCGCTGGTGCTGAAGCACGCGCCGCGCGAGGACCGGCGCGCCCGCGCCGAGGCGATGCTGCGGCTCGTCGGGCTGGATGGCTTCGGCGGTCGCTACCCACATGAGCTGTCGGGCGGCATGAAGCAGCGCGTCTCCATCGCGCGGGGACTGGTGCAGGACCCGCCCGTGCTGCTCATGGACGAGCCGTTCGCGGCGCTCGACGAGCAGACCCGCATGACCATGGGCCACGAGCTGCTGAGAATCTGGTCGCAGACTTCGAAGACCGTCGTCTTCATCACTCACAGTCTCACCGAGGCGGTCTACCTCGCCGACGAGGTGCTGGTGATGTCGGCCCGGCCCGGGCGCATCCTCGACCGCATTGATATCGATCTGCCGCGCCCGCGCACCTACGAGATGATGGCGACCAACGTATTCGGCCGCCTGCGCGAACGGATCTGGCGGCAGATCCGGGCCACACCGTGAGGCGGTCATGACGCGTCCGTCGCCCCGCACCGTCCGCCGCCTGATCGGGTTGGCGCTGCTCGTGCTCTGGGAGGCGATCCCGCGTCTCGGCCTGCTGCCCGAGCTGTTCATTCCCCCGCTGACCAAGACCCTGTACGTGCTCTGGCTCGATCGTGCGATCTACGGCGCGGCGCTACTGGTGACGGTCTACGAGGTCGCGATCGCCATGCTGATCGCCTGCGGCCTTGGTATCCTCCTCGGCGCCGTGATCGGCGGCATCGCGGCCCTGCGGCGATTGATGCTGCCCGTGTTCTCCAGCCTTTACGCGGTGCCGATCGTCATTCTCTATCCGGTCTTCACCGCCTGGTTCGGCATCGGTTCGGAATCCAAGATCGCGTTCGCCGGCCTCTACGGATTCTTTCCGGTGATGCTGTCGACCGCGGCCGGCATCCGCACCATCGACGAGCAATATCTGCTCGTGGCCCGTAGCGTCGGCGCGACGCTGCCGCAGCTCGTTGGGCGCGTCATCATCCCGGCCGCGATCCCGACGGTGCTCACCGGCCTGCGGCTCGGCGGCGCGCTGACCATCATCGGCGTCGTCGTTTCCGAGATGCTCACCTCGGCCGACGGGATCGGCTATCTGGTGACCAAGAACCGCACCACGCTCGACAGTCCGCGAGTTTTCGCCGCCATCATCGTCATCCTGGTCCTGGCCGTCGTCTACGACATGGCGATGCGGGCGGTCGAGCGCCGCACGCTGATCTGGCAGACGGCGGGCCGGCGCGAACGCCCTGCGGCGGCAGCCGCTCGCACGGACGTGCCGGCCGCGGCGCCGGCCTGATTCACCCGATTTCCGGAGGACCCATGTCCGAGAAGTTGTTTCCAACGACCGTGGTCGGCAGCTATCCGCAGCCCGACTGGCTGGTCGACCGCCAGATGCTGTCCAAGACGGTTCCGCGCATCCGCATGCGGGAGATGTGGCGCGTGCCGGAGCCATGGCTCGAGCAGGCGCAGGACGACGCCACGATCGTGGCGATCCGAGACATGGAGCGCGCCGGCATCGACGTGATCACCGACGGCGAGATCAGGCGCGAGAGCTATTCCAACCGCTTCGCCACCGCGCTCGAAGGCATCGACATCGAAAATCCCGGCTTCGTCCGCACTCGTTCGGGAGCCGAGACCCCGGTGCCGCGCGTGGTCGGCAAGGTGCGCCGCAAGGGGCCTGTCGAGGTGCGCGACATGCAGTTCCTGCGGCGAAACACGTCTCTTTCCGCCAAGATCACGCTGCCGGGCCCCTTCACGATGAGCCAGCAGGCGCGCGATGAGCATTACGGCGACGCCGAGGCGCTCGCGATGGACATGGCGGCGGCTGTGAACGAGGAGGCGCACGATCTCGTGCGGGCAGGGGCGGACGTGATCCAGCTCGACGAGCCCTGGGTGCGGAACGATCCTCAGGCCGCCGCGCGCTACGCGGTGAAGGCGATCAATCGCGCGCTGCAGGGGATTTCGGTGCCGACCGTTGTGCACCTGTGCTTCGGCTACGCCGCCGTGGTGCCGGGCGAGACCAAGCCCACGGGCTACGCCTTCCTCTCCGAGCTTGCCGACACGATCGCTTCGACGATCTCGATCGAGAGCGCGCAGCCGAAGATCGACCTCGGCGTGCTGGCCGATCTCGCGCCCAAGAACGTCATGCTGGGCGTGCTCGACCTCTCGGACCTGACGGTCGAAACGCCCGAGACGGTGGCGGCGCGCATTCGCCACGGGCTCGCGCACATGCCGGCGGAGCGGCTGATCCCGGCACCGGACTGCGGGATGAAATACCTGCCGCGCGAGGTGGCGTTCGGCAAGCTGAAAGCGATGAGCGAAGGCGCGGCGATCGTTCGCAAGGAACTGAGCTGAGACGTCAGCGCCGCCGCAGCTTGCTTTTCCAGAAGGCCCAGGGACGATCGGTGACCTGCGGCTTCGCGGCTTCGTACTGGTTGAGGAACGTGATGGGGCCGCCGAGGATCGCGGCCTGGATCTGCAGCCGGGCGTTCACCTCGGTGTAGATGGCGCGAAACACGGTGACTTCGAGATTGGGACCGACGACGACATCGCCGTGTCCGCGCATCAGCGCCACCGGGCAGTGCCCGAGGCACTCCGCCAGCGCTTTGCCGGACACCGGCCCGTCGACCAGCATGTTGTTGCGCTCGCCGACCGCCTTGCGGATCTCGAACACCGGCACGCCGTCGCCGAGAAACGAGCCGTTGTGGAAGATCGCGCGCAGCGGCACCTGCGTGACGCTGAACGGAATGACGCCCGGCGAATGGCTGTGCACGACCGCCATGACGTCCGGCCGCGCCTTGTACACTTCGCCGTGGATGTAGCGCTCCAGGTACATGGAACGGCCGCGCGCATCCACCGGATTGCTGTCGAGGTCAAACTCCATGATGTCGTCGGCCGTCACGGTCGCGGGCGCGGTCGAGCGTGAGATCAGATAGCGTTCGGCATGGTTGGGATGCCGGATGCTGACGTGCCCGAAGCTGTCGAGAACGCCCTCCTGGGCGAGCACGTGGTAGGCCGCGACCAGATCGTCGATCAGCCCGGCGGCCACCGGGCCGCCGGAGGACGGAGACATCTTGAGACCGTTCATTTGCGAATGTCCGGAGAAACTCGGCGCGAGAACCTGTGGGTGATCAGCCGCCGTTCGGCCTGCGGATCACCGCCTTGGCGAGCGGTCCCCATTTCTTGATCTCGCTCGCCACGAATGTCGTGAACTGCTCGGGCGACATCTGCTCGGTCTCGATCGCCTGCGGTTCGAGAGCGGTGAGGACGTGCGGGTCCTCGAGCATCTTGTTGACCTCGCGGTTGATCTTCTGAACGACGTCCTTCGGCATGCCGGCCGGCCCGGACAGCGACCACCACGTGGTCGTGACCAGATCCGCATAGCCGAGATCCTTGAACGTGGGGAGGTCGGGAAAGCCCGGCATCCGCTTTGCCGACGACACCGCCAGCGGGACGAGCACGCCCGTCTTGAAATGCGGGCTCGTCTGCGACCATGTCATGCAGCCGAGCTTCACCTGCCCGCCGATCAGGTCCTGTGCGGCCTGCGAGCCGCCCTTGTAGGGAATATGCTCGAGCTTGATCGATTCCTTGCGCGCGAGATCTTCGGCCACGAGATTGCCGAGCGAGCCGACGCCAGGCGAGACGTAACCCATGCCCGTCTTGTCCGCGCGTGCCTTGGCCAGGAGGTCGTGCAGCGATTTGATCCCGAGCGACGAATGCGCGGTGAGCACGATCGGAGACCCACCCAGATAGGCGATGTGGGTGAAATCCTTCAGAGGATCGAAGCCGGCATTCGGATTGGAAGCCGGCGCGACGACGTGAGACGGAATGCCGGAGATCACCAGGTTGTATCCGTCGGGCTCCGCATGCGCGACCGCGGCGGATCCGATGAGACCGCTCGCGCCCGGCCGGTTCTCGACGAAGAAGGTCTGGTGAAAAGCTTTCGACAGATGATCGGCGACCATCCGGCCGAGCAGGTCGGCGCTGCCGCCCGGTGACCACGGCACGACGATGCGCACCGGTTTCGCCGGCCAGTCTTCGGCATTGGCCGGTGCAGAAAGGAGCGCGGCCCAGGCCGCGACAGCCGCAATCCAGAATTTCATGTGCGCCTCCGCCCTGTCGTGCGGCTCCGCGTGTTTCACAGGGCCATAGCGGCCGCGCGGTTGCCTCGCTCCGGCACAATATCCCGCGCCAATAGGCTTCAGCAACGAAAATTGTTGCGGAGAGGGTACCGCGCCAAAAATGTCGCAGGAGGGCGCTGGGCAGTGGTCGATCGTCGTGACGATGCGGTCGAGCATCGCGACGACGCCGAAGAGCAGTTCTCGCAGATGCAGTCTGCGCGAATGCTCGGCCATGCGCGGCTCCGCGGCGCAGCTTCTGGTCTCTGTCTGCGGTATCGCAGGCATCAGCAGCGTCTGTGGGACCAGAGGCCAACTCGACTCCGACCATCGCCTCCCTAAAGTCACCGCCGGATGTGGGCGTTCACGCTGGGCGCGGCTGAAACGCAGGAGGAATCAGATGAAACGATTGATCCTTGGCTCGACCGCCCTGGCCGCCGCGGCGTTCGCGCTCGGCCTCACCACCGCCTCAGCGCAACTCGGTCCCGGCGGTGATACTGCGGCCACACTCTCGCCGGCGCAGCGCGCCGCCATCCGCATCGTCATCAGGGATAGACTTGCCGACGAAATGCGGCAGCGACTCCAGGACAGGCTCGCGGACGTGGCGGACGAACTGTCCGCGCTGACGCCGGAGCAGCGCGCGGCCGTTCGCAGCGCCATCGTCGCGCGGCTCGGCGAAGAGGTCCAAGGCGGGCTTCCGGATCAACTGGGCCAGAGGCTTGCGGACAGGCTCGGCGAGGACGTGCACGTGGTCATCGTCGACAGGATGACGCCCGAGCAACGGCTCGCTCTCGGCCGCATCATCAAGGAGCGGCTTGGAAACGAGATGCAGGGAACCGTTGCGGACCGGCTTGCCGATGCCGCCAGCGGTCCGGCCACGCTCTCGCCCGCTCAGAAGGCCGCCGTCCTCGCCGCCGTGAAAGCGAGGCTCGCCGATGAGGTCAGGGACCGGTTGGGCGACCGGGTCGCCGACGAGGTCGGGCAGCGGCTTTCGGGAGAAACCACGGGCTCCGGGCAGCCGATGAATGGCGCAACCGCTCCGGCCAATCCGGCCAATCCGCCTGCGGGTTCCGGCCCGTCTCCGTCGCAGTCGCCCCAGTAAGGTGCCGATCTGAGTCGGCCGCAGCTCCGCCGCGGGGGTTGTGACAGGGCGACCCTTTCTGCGCCGGCACGGAAGTCGGCGCGAACGCGCTGCGGCGAACCGAAAGCCCACTTCGCCAGCAGGATGATTTTTGTCGTCATCCCGCTCTGTTCGCATCTCGATCACGCGCTACAGCGGCGGGAATGCCGGCGGCGGAATGCGCCGCCGGCTCGCGTCTTCGTAGGCCGACGCGATCTGCAGCAGCACGTCTTCCTTGCCGGGCTCGGCGCGGAACACGAGCGAGAACGGCAGCCCCGGCTCGGGAATGCGGGTGGGAACGTCCGAGGGCGTCCACTCGTAGCGCGTGCCGTCGGCGCTCAGCTTGTAGACCGGGTCGTAGACGGTCGTGACGTAGCCGGCCGGAATCAGCACTTCCGACAGCCCCGCGTTCGGGCCGCTCAACGATTCGGGCGTGAGGTTGTGTACGAGCCCCGGCTGGCCGGCGCCGCCGATCACCGCGGGCGGGAAGGGCGTGTGCAGGCGCACCAGCGCGTCGAGCTTGTTTTCCAGGATGACCATCATGTCGGCGCGGCGTAGCAGCTCGCGCAGCATGATGCGCTCGTTCACGCCCTGCCGCCGGCCGTGCGGGTTGCGCGGATCGGCGATCTCTTCCCAGTTCTTGAAGGCGGCGCGCTGGTCGTCGCCCCAGAACTTCGAGCGTGCGTTCAGCGCGGCCCAGTCGTTCAGCGTTTCGGTGAAGCCCTTCTCGGCCCAGTCGGCCGCCCGCCGCATCAGATATTGCGAGATGTGGAAGCGGAACGCCATCGCCAGCTCCTGCTGCTGGATGGTTCCGAGGTCGAGGTTCGCGGGCGGGGCGATGCGGCCTTCGGCCATCGACACCATGTAGTCGATCGGCTGCATCGTGCCCGAGCCGAAGAACCGGCCCGGCATGAACTCGGTGCGCACGATCGCGGCGGCGAAATCCGGAAACAGCGGGTCGCCTTGCGGCGTCAGCCGGAACAGCAGGTCCGGCATGAAGACCGGGACGAGCCGGGCGAGGGCGCGGCGGAAATCGACCGTCATCTGTTCGATCTCCGGATCGGGCGTCCACAGCGCGTGACCGGACTCGACGAGCGTCGCGCCGAGATGCGCACCGAGCATCGTCTTGATCTCGCGCGTCGCGGCTTTGACGATCGGCTCTTCGGTCTTGGAGCCCGGCCGGTACACCATCGACTCCCGCACGATGCCGAGCCGGAATCCCGCGAGCGAGCCCGCCTGGCCGCGCCGCGTCGCATGACTTGCGTAGGGTGTCTCGAGCACCGAGGAGCGCGGGACCGTCGTGAAGGGGTCGCGCGGATCGTAATATCCGTTCTCGGGGTCCTTCAGCGCGTCGAGCACCTTGGCGCAGTCTTCGATCGTGCGGCAATGGATGCCGCTGCGATCGCAGTAGATGTCGGCGCCGATCGCGCCACCGTCGAAGCCTAGCATCGCCTTGTGCGGCAGGATGAGCGCGACGGCGTTGTGGTTGGAGGGGCCGCGGCACGACGCGCGGGTCTCCTCGCCCAGACTCGCCATCACCAGGTTGGTGCTGACCGAGAGCGCCGAGCCGGAACTCGACCCGAGCGAGGCGGAGCGCGTCGTATCGTAGGGGTTCGACGGATTGCCGCCCCAGGAACTGCGCTGATAGCCGATGGTCGAGGGCAGCACTTTCTCCGGGACGTGACGTCCGCCCGGATCGCCGGCGCGTCCGTTGTATTCGGTGCAGACGGCCTTGGCGAAAATGATCGCGCCCTTGTTGCGCAACTGCTCGACGAGCACGTGGTCGCGCGCGGGAAAATCCGCGTCATAGGCCGCGTCGCCGCCGCCGGTCGAGCGCATGTCCTTGGCGTCGAAGGAATCCTTGAACGAGAACACGACGCCGTACATCGGCATCTTCTTGAGATCGGGATTGCGGCCATAGGTGGCGTCGAGCTCGGCCGCGCGCTCGCGGGCATCGGGCAGGTGGCGGAAGATCTCGCAGATCGGCGGCGCGCCGTCGGGCAGGGGCCCCATCGACGGATGCCGGTCGAAATCGCCGCGGCAGACCGCCGAGCGTTCGCCGCGGATGTTGAGGGTCGCGAGCGCGTTGACCTGGCCCGCATTCGGAATGCCGGCGAGCATGCCGTATTGCTGGTAGACGTTCGGATCCGACGCCGTCGGCTCCATGCGGCCGAATTCGAGCGGCGGCCCCTTGTACTTGTCGAGATCGGGCAGGATGTCCGAGGCTTTGACGGTCTGGGTCGGGAAACGCAGAGGCTGTTCCGCCCGCACGGCGCCGGCGACTTGCGGGACGGGCGCGCCGTCTGCGGTCACCAGCATGCTGCTGACGCCGTTATAGGCGCGCGCCCGCGCGATGTAATGCTCGACGACCTCCACGCAGGTGGTCTCGCCCGCCCGAATGGCGTCGTGCAGTTGCGCGATGGTCGCTTCTTCCAGACGGAATTTCGTTTCGGTGGTCTTCTTGTCCATGATCCAAAGGTCTGCGGAGAGAGATACGGGATTGCGACCGACTGTGCGCGCGCGAACGATCACGTCAGCCACGACGGCGGCCGGCCGCCGCCAGCGGCGACCGCGAGCGCGGCTCCGCGCGGGCCGATGCCGGGTCCCTCGCGCTGGAAGTTCGTGCAGTAGGCGAACGACGTCCGGTGGTCGCGGTCGCACCAGGCGAAGGTGCCGCCCATCCCGGTGTGACCGTAAGCCGCCATGTTGACGGCGAACGTCTCGCGCACGGCCGTGAATTCGGGCGCGCATGACCCGTGAATGAGCAGATCGTCGGACACGGCTTCGTTCATGGCGGTTCCTCCGCACGAGCGGCGCTCGCCGCGGCCCCGGCGACAGCACGAAAGCCTTGCACGCATACCGCCGGCCAGCAAGCCGTTCGCCGGCCTGCCGGCAATCGAGCATCGGCATCGTCCGGCGATGTGTCGTGCGTCCGACAAGGGATGCGACGGGATGGCTAGTGGGAGGCGGCGGCACCGCTCGGCTCGTCGGGCGCGCCGAACTGCCCGAAATCGAGGAATGCGAGAAGGGCGGCAGAACACGCCGCGCCGGAGCATCGTCCGGCGCGGTGAAAGCGGATTGTCGTGGAGAAGCGATCAAGAAGTGACTTTGGAGCGCGTTCCCGCCGCTTAATCGGAACGTGCTTCAGCGGGTCCCATAAGGCCGCAGCGCCGCCGGCGTGCGCATGTCCTCCGGCACCTTGAAATCCCGTGCCGCGCCGCGCGCCGCTTCAAGGCTCGGTCCGAGACCGACGCGGCGCGTGTAATCGCGCAGAGAGCGCCGTCGGACTTGGGCGCGGCCGTTCGGGCGGCTCAGTTGCTGGGCGCAGAAAACGTCGGCCGCGGTTACCCCGAGCACCGCGGCGAGCGCCACCGCCACATTGGCGCCGCGTCCATTGCCGTT
>CAYVBN010000469.1:0-1706 GCA_964449645.1 uncultured Hyphomicrobiales bacterium | reverse complement strand
TCGGCTGCCTGTACATCGTGGTCGATCGGCTGATCGTGCAGCCGATCGAGAATCTCTCCATCGCGCGCTGGGGAGTACTGCGAAAATGACCGCGGAGGCGATCGCGCGGCCGCGCTCCGCGCCGCTGCGATGGAAGCGGGTCGCCTGGCTGCTGCTTCCCGCGGCGCCCTTTGCGGCGGTGCTGGTGGCGTGGTCGATCTATTGGTGGATCGCCCGGCCATCGGCCATGACGCTGCCGTCGGTAGCGGCGGTCGTGCAAGCGGTGGTCGATCTCGCGCGCTCGGGGCTGTTGTGGGAGAACCTGCTTGCCAGTCTCTGGCGGCTGTTTCTCGGTGCGACGTTCGGCATCGTTACTGGAATCGTCGCCGGCTTCATCGCCGGGCTTTACCGGCCGGTCTCGGAGTTCCTCAATCCGCTGGTCGTGTTCTTCAACGCGCTGTCGGGAATCGTCTGGCTGCCGCTGATGATCGGCTGGCTCGGCATCGGCACCGCGCTCGCGGTCTTTCTCATCTGGAACACCGTGTTCTTCATCGTGTTCCAGAACACGGTGCTCGGCGTGCAGCTCGTTCCCGAGGTCTTCGAGCAGGGCGTGCGCTCGCTCGGCGCCGGGCGCTTCGAGACCATCCGCACCGTCGTGCTGCCGGGCGCGCTTCCCTATATCCTCACCGGCATCCGCTCCGGTCTCGGCTTTGGCTGGCGCGCGCTCATCGCCGCCGAGCTCGTCGGCACGCCGACCGGACTCGGGCAGATGATCTTCAACGCCGCCGAGTATCATCGCTCCGACATCATCATCGCCGGCTGCCTCATCATCGGCACGATTGCGATCGCCATGGACCGCTGGATGCTGCACCCGATCGAGCGCCGGACCGTCCAGCGCTGGGGGCTCATTGCCGATGCCGAGAAGGAGAACGGGTGATGGGCGCGCCCAATCCGGAACGCCGCGCGTCGCGGCGCCTCTGGCTGCGGTTCGGCGCCGAGGGACGCAAGCTCGCGGTCGGTGTCTTGCTCATCGCCGGCGTGCTGTACGGCCAGGAGCTCTTCGGCGTCGCCACGGCGGGGACGCGGCTCGATCCGGCGCTGCGCGGCGCGACGCGTCCGAGCAACATCGTGGTGGTGCTCGACTTCATGCCGGAGCGTTTCCACAACGAGCGCATCGCCGAATATGGCGTGTTCGCCGGCCGCGACGGAGCGCTCAACCGCATCCGGCTGCGCATGGTGAGCCCGCGCAGCCTTGCCGATCTCGCCAGCATTCCATGGGTGTCGCGCATCGAGCCCATGCATTGAGGTCCTGACTTCACTCATTCCCATCGAGCAACCGAAAGGGCGACAGCGTCATGGTTCCGTTCGACAAGCAGGTCGTGTCCGTGGTGCGGCAGAAGCAGATCGGCACCGACGTCACCTACGAGCCGCCGCTGCGGATCGGTTTCGGCATCAGCGACAAGACCGTGGAGACGCCGAACGCCACCATGGGGCGGACCATCCTGGTTCCGGGCGCAGGTCCGAACCCGACGCACTATCACGCCAAGAACGATGTCTGCTGGTACATCCTCTACGGCAAGGTCAAGCTCTGGTACGCCAAAAGTGACGGCAGCGACCGCCGGGAGGTCGTCCTCGAAGGCGGCGACTTCGTCTACATTCCGAGCGGCGCCATCCACGTGATCTCGAACGCGTCGCAGACCGAGGAGGCGTCGCTCGTCTTCTGCTAC
>CAYVBN010000468.1:0-3402 GCA_964449645.1 uncultured Hyphomicrobiales bacterium | reverse complement strand
CTAGTCGCGCATGCCAAAGGATATTTCGCGGAGGCGGGCCTGAAGGCTGAGAAGCCGACGCTGGTCCGAAGCTGGTCGGCCTTGGTCGAGGGCTTTGCATCCGGCAAATTCAATCTTGTTCACCTGCTCAAGCCGGTGCCGGTGTGGATGCGCTACAACAACAAGTATCCGGTGAAGATCCTCGCCTGGGGCCACACCAACGGCTCCGGGCTGGTGGTCGGTGGCGACACCGGCATCAAGAGCTTCGCCGACCTCGGCGGCAAGCGCATCGCGGTGCCCTACTGGTACTCGATGCACAACATCGTGCTGCAATTCGCGCTACGGCAGTCGAACGTCGTGCCGGTCATCAAGTCCGGCAACGCCGACATCGCCGCGAACGAATGCGCGCTCCAGGTCTTGCCGCCGCCCGACATGCCGACCGGCCTCGCGGCGCGGAAGATCCACGGCTACATCGTGGCCGAGCCGTTCAACGCGCTCGGCGAGTTGCGCGCGGGCGCCCGGATGCTGCGCTTCACCGGCGATATCTGGAAAAATCATCCGTGCTGCGTCATCTGCACGCAGGAAGCGAACACCAAGGAACGTCCGGAATGGACCCAGAAGGTCGTCGACGCGCTGGTGCGCGCCACGATCTTCGCGTCGCAGAACAAAGAGGAAGTCGCCAAGCTGCTCTCGCGCGACGGCAAGGGCTATCTGCCGACCCCGAGCGACGCGGTCGTCAAGTCGATGACCGACTACGGCCCCGACTACGAGAAGACCGGCGCCATCCGCCACCGCCAATGGCACAACGGGCGCATCGATTTCCAGCCCTGGCCCTATCCGTCGGCCACCCGGCTCATCGTCGACGCCATGAACAAGACCGTGGTCGAGGGCGACACGACGTTCCTCAAGGGCCTCGATCCCGATTTCGTCGCCAACGACCTCGTCGACTACCGCTTCATCAAGTCCGCGCTGGAGCGCTTCCCCGACTGGAAGAACGATCCCAGCGTGGACAAGGCGACTCCCTACGAGCGCAAGGAACTGCTCGAACTCTGATGGCGCTCGCATTCGACCAGCCGACGACGGAGTTCCGCGCGGGCAAAGCGGTTGCCACGCTGACGCCGGTGCTCGCACCGCTCGCCGGGCTCGCGCTGTTCGTCGGGCTGTGGTGGGTGGCCGGTCTGGCGCTCGAGGCCACGCCGCGGCTCTCCGCGTTTCGCGGTTTCAGCCTGGTGCCGACGATGGCGTCGTTCGTCGACCTGCTGCGGTCGGGCGCCGCCTGGAAAGCCGCCGCGCCGAGCCTGACGCGCATCGGTGAGGGGCTGTTCTGGTCCGTGACGATCGGCACGCCGGTCGGTCTCGCGATCGGCAGCTCGCGCCTGCTGGAACGCGTGGTGCAGCTTCCTTTCCAGATCCTCCGCATGGTCAGCCCCCTCGCCTGGATGCCGATCGCCGTCCTGATGTTCGCGACCTGGGACGGCGCCATCGTGTTCCTGATCGCCGCGGCCTCGATCTGGCCGATCATCTTCTCGACGGCGGCCGGCGTGCGGCGCATCGATCCGATCTGGCTCGCCATGGCGCACAATCTCGGCGGCGCGCGCTGGTCGGTGCTGCGCACCGTCGTTCTTCCCGCCGTCTCGCGCGACATTCTCGGCGGGCTGCGGCTCGCGCTCGGCGTCGCGTGGATCATCCTGGTGCCGGCCGAATATCTCGGCGTCACCAGCGGGCTCGGTTACGCCATCAACGATGCGCGCGACACGCTGTCCTACGATCGGCTGGCGGCGCTCGTGCTGTTCATCGGCCTCATCGGCATTCTGCTCGACTCCATCATCATGGTCGCGATCCGGCGCGTGCATTGGACCCCGACCGCCTAACCAAGAGGAGCCAACTCATGGCCACCACGACCCTGAAAGCAACCACCACCAAGACGTTCGAGAACATCGACCGCGATGCGCTCCGTGCATTGTCCGAGAAGGGCAAGGCCGATCCGAGCGTGGTGCGCACCGTGCGCTGCAAGACGGTCGCCGAAGGCAAGCGCTTCCGTCATCTGAACTACATCCGCAACCTCCCGGCCTACATCGTCGACGAGCCGCCGGCGCTGCTCGGCGACGATACCGCGCCCAATCCGACCGAGGCGGTGCTCGCGGCGCTCGGAAGCTGCGTGTCGGTCGGCATCCAGGCCAACGCGGTGGCGCGCGGCTGGACCATCCGGTCGATCGAGCTCGATCTCGAAGGCGACATCAACATCACGTCGGTGTGGGGCACGGGCGACCTCTCCCCGAAGCCGCTCGGCCTGACGGCGGTGCGCATCACCGCGCGGGTCGAGGCCGACGGCGCGACCCAGGCCGAGCTCGACGAGCTCGTCGCGCATGCGGCCAAGTGGTCGCCGGTGCTCAACACCATCGCCAACCCGGTCCCGGTCGAAGTCAAGCGGGCGTGATATGAGCGTTGTCGAACTGCGGCAACCGGCGACAGGCCCCCGAACGGTCGCCGCAATCGCCGCCGGCGAGTTGCGTGCGCTTGCGCGCGATATCGACGAGCAGGGCCTCTACCCGGCCGACATCATGCGTGCGCTGGGTGAGGCCGATGCCTTCGCGCATCACCGCACGCCGGGCGGGCTTCCCGCCGCCATCTCGGCGATGGCGGAGGTCGCGGCGATCTGCGGCTCGACAGGTTTCTGCATGTGGTGCCAGGACGCGCTCGTCTGGTACCTCGCCAACTCGGAAAACCCGCTGCCGCGCCAACGCTATCTCGACGACGTCGCGGCGGGCCGCCAGCTCGGCGGCACCGGCCTGTCGAACCCGATGAAAGCGCTTTCCGGGATCGAGCGCCTGGCGCTCAAGGGCCAGCGCGTGGCGGGCGGATACCGGATCACCGGGCGGCTGCCGTTCGTCTCGAACATCGAGGACGGGCACCTGTTCGCAGGCGTCTTTCAGATCGACGGCACCGACCGCCTCGGCATGGCGGTCTTCCGCGCGGGCGAGAACGGCGTGACGCTCGCCCGTAACGCGCACTTCATTGCGCTCGAAGGCAGCGCCACCTACACGGTGCTGATCCGTGACGCCTTCGTGCCGGACGCGGACGTCCTGAGCGACGACGCGTCGGCTTTCATCGCCCGCATCCGCAAGGGCTTCGTGCTGCTGCAGACGGGCTTCGGGCTCGGCGTCGCGCGCGGCGCGGCGCGCTCGATGCACGAGGATTCGTTCGGCCGCGCAGCGGCGGCGCACCTGCCGCTCGGGCCCGACGAGATCGATGCGCGGGCCGACGCGCTCGCGGCGAAAATCCGCGCCCTGTGCGACGGGGCGCCGGAAACCGACCGCGCCCAGTTCCTCGAAGTGCTGCGGACGCGCCTCGCCGTGTCCTGGCTCGCGCTCGAAGCGGCGCAAAGCGCCATGCTACAGTTCGGGGCGCGCGGCTATCTGGTAG
>CAYVBN010000467.1:0-1690 GCA_964449645.1 uncultured Hyphomicrobiales bacterium | reverse complement strand
GCGTCGTGCTCTCGCTGGGGCTCGGCCTCGCGCTGCTTGTCACCGTGATCGAGATCGACGGCAATCTGCGCCGGCAGTTCACCGCGTCGCTGCCCGCAAACGCGCCGTCGTTCTTCTTTCTCGACATCCAGTCGGCCGACGGTCCGCGCTTCGACGCCTTCATCCACGACCATGCGCCGCGCGCGACGCTCGAGCGGGTGCCGATGCTGCGCGGGCGCATCGTCGACGTGAACGGCGTGAAGGCCGAAGATCTGAAGCCGCCGCAGAACGTGGCGTGGGTGCTGCAGAGCGACCGCGGCATCACTTACACGGGCGAAGTGCCGGCGGGCTCGCGCGTGGTGGCGGGGCAGTGGTGGGGGCCCGACTACGACGGGCCGCCGCTCGTGTCGTTCGAGGCGAGGATCGCGCGCGGGCTCGGCCTGCAGCTCGGCGATCCGATCACCGTCAACGTGCTCGGCCGCAACATCACGGCGCATGTGTCGAACCTGCGGGCGGTCGATTGGGAGTCGCTCGGGATCAACTTCGTCATGGTGTTCTCGCCGAGTGCCTTTCGCGGCGCACCGCTCACGCACATCGCAACGTTGACGTATCCGGGCGGCGGCAGCGCCGAGGAGGAGGGCGCGCTCCTCAACGCCGTCGCCGGTGCCTTCCCCACCGTCACGGTGGTGCGCGTCAAGGAGGCGCTCGATTCGCTCGGCACGCTCGTCTCGAATCTTCTGATGGCGATCCGCGGGGCGAGCGCCATCACGCTCCTCTCGGCGGCACTCGTTCTGGGCGGCGCGCTCGCGGCCGGCCATCGCCACCGCGTCTACGACGCCGTCGTGCTCAAGACGGTCGGAGCCCGGCGCAGAGACCTGATCGCGGCGTTCGTTCTCGAATATCTGATGCTCGGGATCGCGGCGGCGGTTTTCGGGGTCGCCGCCGGCTCCGTGGCGGCTTGGCGAATCACCGTCGACGTGATGTCGCTCGGGTTTATTTGGCAGCCCGGCCCCGCCGCGTTCGCCGTTCTCGGCGCTCTCGCGGTGACCATCGGGCTCGGGCTCGTCGGCACGTTTGCGGCGCTTGGTCGCAAGCCGGCGTCGGTTCTGCGCAATCTGTAAGCATTTTGCGACAAACCGCCGCGGATGTTGCACTTCGGCGCGGCCCTGCGTCCGACTGTAGCCTTGTGGCGATGCAAAAATCCCAGATACTCACGAGCCGGTTCTTTGGCGTCCGGGCGATAAAGACGGGGTGACGATGTCGGATGTCGATCGCAAGTTCGCGTCGGTGGCCGACCCGCCTTCGCTCTCCCACGCGGAGGCCGCCGCGATCGACGCGGGCCTGCGCGCCTACATGCTCCACGTCTACAACTACATGGGCCTGGCGCTCGCGGCGACGGGCGCGGCCGCATTCGCCGTCTATCTGATGGGAATCGCCGATAACCTGTCGGATGCGGCCTACGTGGTGCGCGGCGCGCGCGTGCTGGTGCCGCCGCCCGACATGGCGCTGCAGAGCCACGACATTCTGCTGACGAACTTCGGCTATCTGGTGTTCGTGAGCCCGTTGAAATGGGTGATCATGCTCGCCCCGCTCGCGCTGGTGTTCTGGCTCGGGGTCGGGATCGACCGGCTCGGTCCCACGGGCGCCCAGGCGATGTTCTGGACGTTTTCTCTGCTTATGGGAATTTCGCTGAGCGTCATCTTCGTGGTGT
>CAYVBN010000466.1:0-6579 GCA_964449645.1 uncultured Hyphomicrobiales bacterium | reverse complement strand
CTCGTCGACCGATTTCTCGAAGTCGCCCGGCGCGGACCGGTCCCAGTAAACCTTAGTGGTGAGGAAAACCTCCTCGCGCTTCAGCCCCGACGTCCGCAGACCTTCGCCGACGGCGGCCTCGTTGCCGTAGCGCTCGGCCGTGTCGAGATGGCGATAGCCGAGGCGCAGCGCCGCATCGACCATCTCGACGCACACCGCGTCCTTGAGGGTCATCGTCCCGAAACCGACCGCCGGGATACGGGCCCCGTGCGCTTCCACGTACTGCATGAACGTCCTCCCATTCCAAGGCCCGGCGGCCATCGCGACCGTCTATGGGCGCTCCGCATTGGAGCATTTGCCGCCGACGTGGATACCGGTTCGCCGCGGAAAATGCGACCAGATACGCCGGAGGCGCCGGCCGTGCGGCGACGGTCTTAGAGCGCGAGGCCGAAAAGGGAAAGCCTGGTTTCCGGGAATGTGCGGCTGCCGCCATCGGCCTTGTTCCACGGCGCTTTCGCGCGAAGATGTCGTTTCCTCGCAGCGAACGGAGCAGCCCATGAGCGAGCAAGTCGATTGGTGGCCGTTCGGCCCGTGGCTCAACCTCGCGCCCACCCGCCTGACGCAACCCATCCTTCCGGACTGGTCGATGCAGCGCGTCGAGGTCAATTTCGCCGGCAACGCCGACATCGAGCGAGACGTAGTGGCGAGGGTCGCGAGCTACGGCAAGCAGCTCGGGATCCTCACCGAGGCGGTGCTTGCACTGGCGAGCGGGACGGCCGACGAACGCAAGACGCGCATCGGACGGCTGCGGGAGATCGCCGAGCAGTGGCGGAGGTGAAGGCGCAACACAAGGGCGATCTCGCGGCAGCGGCCAAATCCGCGATGGCGTCGCTTGCCAAGGCCGATCCGGCCGCGGCCCGGCGCATCGCTGCGGACTACGGCCGGCGCGGCAACGGCTGAACCAGATACGCCAAGGCGGGCAACGCCTCTATGCCGCGTCGTGGAAGATCACGCCGAGCGTGTGCCGCAGTCCCGAACTTACACGGCTCACCCCGTGCCGCAGGTTGACCCGGTAGATGCCGCGGCTTCCCTGCACCGGCCGGTGATGAACCGGGAAGATCACGCCGTCGCCCTGCGCGAGCGGCACCACCTCGGCGCGCGACTGCATGCGCGGCCGTTGCTCGGTGAGCACGAATTCGCCGCCCGCAAAGTCGCGCTCCGGCGCCGAGAGAAGGAACGCGACCTGCAGCGGGAATACGTGCTCGCCATAGAGGTCCTGGTGCAGGCAATTGTAGTCGTCTTCCCGGTAGCGCAGCAGCAGCGGCGTCGGGCGCGTCTGCCCGGCTTCATGGCAGCGCTCGAGAAAGTCACGGTGCCGTCGCGGGAAACGGAGATCGACGCCGAGCGCCTCGTTCCAGCGATTGGCGATGTCGGCGAGCGGCGGATAGAACGCCTCGCGCAGCACGGTGACGATCTCCGGCAGCGGATAGGCAAAATACTTGTACTCGCCCCGCCCGAAGCCGTGCCGCGCCATGACGATGCGGCTGCGGAAGAGTGTCTCCTCGTCGTAGAGCCCGGCGAGCGCCGCGCATTGCGACGGCGAGAGGACACTCTTCGCAACGGCCGCGCCGTGCGCGTCGAGCTCGGCGGCGACCTGCCGCCAGTCGAGCCCGGACACGCGCGCGACAACGTCTGCCGACGGCCGAAGCAGGGTCGCGGCGCCGGTCATGACGCCGGTCATGACTGGGCCTCGCGGGCAAGCAGCTTGCGCTTGCGCTCGACGCCCCAGCGATAGCCCGACAGGTTCCCGTCGGTGCGCACGACCCGGTGACACGGGATCGCGACCGCCACGGGGTTGGCCCCGCAGGCCTGGGCCACCGCCCGGACCGCCCGGGGCGCGCCGATGCGCTGGGCGATCTCCGTATAGGTTGCGGTCCGACCCGCCGGGATGTCCCGCAGCGCCTGCCAGACGCGTTCCTGGAAGGCCGTGCCGCGGATATCGAGCGGAAGGTCGTGGCCAAGCCCCGGCGCTTCGACGAGGCCCACCGCACGCGCCACGAGCGACTCGAACTCCGCGTCGCCCCCGATCAGCGATGCCTCCCGGAAGCGATCCTGGAGATCCTGCACCAGCTTCTCTGGGTCGTCGCCCAGGAAGATGGCGCAAATGCCCTTCTCGGTCGCGGCCACCAGGATCGATCCGAGCGAGCACTCGCCGACGGCAAAGCGGATCGACTGGCCGCGACCGCCGGCGCGATAGTCGGTCGGGGTCATGCCGAGAACCTGCGGGGCGGATGCATAGAAACGTCCATTGGAGTTGAATCCGGCGCCGTAGATCGCCTGCGTGACGGTATCGGCGCGGCCGAGTTCCTGCCGCATCCGCTCGCTGCGCAGCCGCGCCGCATAAGCTTTCGGGGTGACCCCGGTGACCGCCTTGAACATGCGATGGAAGTGGAACCGGCTGGTGCCCGCCGCCGCTGCGAGCCGATCGAGGCTCGGCATCTCTTCGGATCGCGCGATCAGGCGGCACGCCCGCTCGACCGCTGCCCCCTGCCGCTCGGCAAGGCCGGCTTCGTTCGGCCGGCAGCGCTTGCAGGGACGAAAACCGGCGCGCTCGGCTTCCTCGCAGCTCGCGTGGAACTGTACATTCTCGCGCCGCGCGAGCTTGGCCGCGCAGGACGGCCGGCAATAAACCCCGGTGGTCCGCACCGAATAGACGAACGATCCATCCGCACGCGCATCGCGCGCGACCACTGCCGCCCACCGCGCCTCGTCGGTGGTGGACGTCAGGACGGGTGCTCGGCGCGATCGTGTCATCGTCATCAAGCTCATATCGGAAGTCCTTTCGATCTGGACGAGCCCTTGGCTCATGTCGACCGAACATGGCTCCCGCAGGCGGCTCCCGCACTCCGCCCCTTGCTTTCAAATCCGCCCCGCCGACGCAGGTATAGTCCTACGCCGGCCCGGCCGGAGACTATTCATCGACGCTCTCCTGCTCCAATGCCCCGAAACGGGACGGGGTCCGCCGGCTCTCCTCAGCGGTCCCAGCGGCGCCTTACCGAAAGCCCATGAGGAAGTCGTCGTCCGGCGGAATTATCGCACAGCGCCGCAACGATCGGCGCGCTGCTCCGTTGAATCCCATGTTGATGCCGCGGACCGTCGTTCGCGCGGTCGAAGCAGCGGAACGAAGGCGGTGCGGAACGAAACCTGACGTCGCGTCGTTGCCGGCAGACCTCCTCCGTCCGCCGCCGAAAGGCCGACCGACATGGCAAACGCCGTTCATCCGTTGCACGTTGGCCCTCCGTCCCCCTCGCAGGTCCCGCCCTCGGGAACGCCCGGCCTGCCCCTCCTGACCGCGATCGTGGCCGGGGTTGTCGCCGTGGCGGCCCTCTATGTGGCACGCGAGGTCCTGCTCCCGATCACCCTGGCGCTGCTGCTGAGTTTCGTGCTCAGCCCGCTGGTCGAACTGCTGCGCCGGATCTGGCTCGGCCACTCGCTGTCGGTGATCGTCGCCGTCATCGTGGCGCTCGGCATCATTCTCGCCATCGGCACGGCCATCGGATCGCAGGTGGCCGATCTCGCCAAGGACATCCCGCAATACCAGGCCACGATCGAGCGGAAGATCGGCAATTTGCGCGCGGCGACCGTCAACAGGTTCTCGACCGTCATCAATGGCCTGAACCGCCAGCTCGCGAAGCCCGAGAACGGGCAGTCCGCCCCGGCCCCGGCCGCGCCTCAAGATACCGGGACGCAGACGCCCGGAGAGCAGCCGCAGGGGGAAAAGCCGGTCCCGGTCATCGTGACCGAGCCGACCCCGTCCGCCCTGCAGATCGGCGAAAAGGTGCTGACGCCGCTGCTGAATCCGGTGGCCACCGCGGGCATCATCCTGGTGGTGACCATCTTCACCCTGCTGCAGAAGGAGGATCTGCGCGACCGCGCCATCCGGCTCTTCGGGTCGAGCGACCTGGAACGAACCACGGTCGCGATGGACGACGCCGCGCAGCGGCTCAGCCGCTATTTCCTCATCCAGCTCGGCCTCAACACGAGCTTCGGGGTGATCGTCGGGGTCGGTCTCTACGTCATCGGCGTTCCCAACCCCGTGCTGTGGGGCATTCTCGGCGCGCTGCTGCGCTTTATTCCCTATATCGGGGCGTGGATCGCCGCCGCACTGCCGGTCCTGCTGTCGGCGGCGGTGGACCCGGGCTGGTCGATGGCGATCTGGACCGCCGTCCTCTACGCGGTCTCCGAGGTCACCATGGGACAGGTCGTCGAGCCGCTGGTGTACGGCCACAGCACCGGACTCTCGCCCCTTGCGGTGGTGATCGCCGCGATCTTCTGGACCTGGATCTGGGGACCGGTCGGGCTGATCATTTCGACGCCCCTCACGCTGTGCCTGGTCGTGCTCGGCCGCTACGTCGAACGGCTGGAATTTTTCGACGTGCTGCTCGGCGATCGCCCGGCGCTGACGCCGGTCGAGGGCGTTTATCAACGCATGCTGGCCGGCGACCCGGACGAAGCGGAAGAGCAGGCCGAACGCTATCTCAAGGAGCGGTCGCTTTCGTCCTATTACGATGAGGTCGCGCTGAAGGGCTTGCAGCTCGCCGCCAACGACATCGTCCGCGGCACGCTTGCGCCGACGAAGCTCGAGCTCGTCAAGGACGCCGTCGCCGAGCTCGTCGGCGATCTCGAAAGCTACGATGACGTCGATCCGAAACCCGGCGACGACGAGATCCAGTCCACGGCCGGTTCACCGGTCGATGAAGAGACGCTGCCGAAGCGGCCGCCGCCCGGACAGGACGTCGACAAGGATCGGCTGGCACCCGAATGGCAACGGGAGGCGGCGATCTTGTGCGTCGCCGGCAGCGGACCATTGGACGAGGCCGTGTCGAGCATGCTCGCCCAACTACTTGGCAAGCACGGTCTCGGCGCGCGGGTGGTGCCGCACGAGGCGGTCTCGCGCCGGAACATCGGGTCTCTCGATGCCAGAGACACCGCCATGGTCTGCATCTCCTACATCAACATCCGGGGCAATCCGGCTCACCTGCGCTATCTGCTGCGGCGCTTGCGCGAACGGCTGCCGAAAGCGCCCCTTCTGGTCGGGCTCTGGCCCGCGGCGGACCCGATCCTGAAGGACGAGGCCCTGCGCAGCCAGGTCGGCGCCGACTATTACGTGAGCACGCTGCACGACGCGGTCGAGGCCTGCCTTGCGGCCGCCCAGGAGGCGTCCCCACAGGCGCCGCAGCCCGTCGCCACCCTGGCGCATTCCGGGTCGCGTTGAGCGGCTCAGCTGGTCTTCTCGAAGATCTCGCGCCCGATCAGCATGCGCCGGATCTCGCTCGTGCCGGCCCCGATCTCGTAGAGCTTGGCGTCGCGCAGCAACCGCCCGGCCGGGTAATCGTTGATGTAGCCGTTGCCACCGAGGCATTGGATCGTTTCGAGCGCCATCCAGGTCGCTTTTTCGGCCGCGTACAGGATCGCGCCGGCCGCGTCCTCGCGCGTCGTGCGGCCTTCATCGCAGGCACGCGCCACCGTGTAGACATAAGCCTTGGCCGCATTCATGGTCACGTACATGTCGGCGATCTTCGCCTGGACGAGCTGAAAACGCCCGATCGGCTGGCCGAACTGTTTGCGGTCGTGGACGTAGGGGACGACGAGGTCCATGCAGGCCTGCATGATGCCGAGCGGGCCCGCGGCGAGGACGACGCGCTCGTAGTCGAGACCGGACATCAACACGTTGACGCCATTGCCCACCGCGCCAAGCACATTCTCGGCCGGAACCTCGCAGTCCTCGAACACGAGCTCGCAGGTGTCGGACCCGCGCATGCCGAGCTTGTCGAGCTTCTGCGCAGTGGAGAATCCCTTGAAGCCGCGTTCGACGATGAAGGCCGTGATGCCGCGCGCGCCGGCGGTGGGATCGGTCTTGGCATAGACCACGATCGTCTCGGCGAGCGGCCCGTTGGTGATCCACATTTTCGAGCCGTTGAGCACGTACCGGTCCCCGCGCCGGTCCGCGCGCGTGCGCATCGAGACCACGTCCGACCCGGCGCCCGGCTCCGACATCGCCAGCGCGCCGACGTGCTGGCCGGAAATCAGCTTGGGCAGATAACGACGTTTCTGGTCTGGGCTTCCGTTGCGGCGGATCTGGTTCACGCACAAGTTGGCATGCGCCGCATAGGAGAGCCCGACCGAAGCGGACGCGCGGCTCACCTCCTCCATGGCGACGCAGTGCGCCAGATAGCCGAGCCCGGCGCCGCCATACTCCTCCTCGACGGTGATGCCGAGCAGCCCGAGCTTGCCGAATTCGGGCCAGAGGTCGCGCGGGAATTCGTTGCTGCGGTCGATGTCGTCGGCGCGCGGGGCGATGACGTTCTGGGCGAAGCGGCGCACGCCCTCGCGCAGCCGGTCGATGTCCTCGCCGAGCCCGAAGTCGAACCCGCTCCACGCGTTGGACGACATCTTCGATGGCCTTTCCGCCGACTGGCCGCATTCCGTTCGTGCGTACGATTTTAGCGCCCGGAACGTCGTCCTGTCAGGAGCCGTCCGCGGTTCGGTTCACTTGAGGCCGAACCAGAGCGTCGCGATGCCGAGAAACGAGAAGAAGCC
>CAYVBN010000465.1:0-8912 GCA_964449645.1 uncultured Hyphomicrobiales bacterium | reverse complement strand
CGATCAGGGCCGCCTCGGCGCGCACAATGGCGTCGCGCTTCTGCGCCAGACGATCCTTGCGGGCGATGACCACGAGGTAGTGGCTGGTCGGGTTGGACTTGGCCAGCGTGGTGACGATCGTCACCTTCTTGCCGCTCGATTCGATCTCCGGCACGTCGTCGAGGTGGAGGACGCCATAGGAGATCTGCCCGGCGATCATGGCAGGCGCGGTGTTGGAGCCGAGCCCCACCTGCTGCACCTTTTCGATCGCGCTGCCGCAGCCGAGCAGCATCTCCTTCAGGGCGATCGAACGCGCGCCGCCGGGCGTGTCGACGCCGACCTGCTGGCCGGCCATGTCCTGGCAGGTGGCCTTGGTGCCGGTCGTGCCGATCGCCCAGTCGGGGTTCGGATAGCCGAGGATGGCGACCACCGGGACGGCGGCGTTCGCCACCTGGTTGACGACCAGGCCGGTGGGCGAGAGCGACATGTCGATGTCGCCGGAGGCGACCGCGCGGGCCGCGGCGGTGCCGCTGTCGAACTGACGGTTCTCCGCTTCGACGCCGTATTTCTTGTAGTAGCCCTCCTTGTCGGCCACGTAGAACAGCGTGGTGGCGAAGATCGGCGGCACGCCGGGCAGGCCGATCACCACCTTTTCGGCCGCCGCCGGGCGGACGGCGGCCGCCGTCAGCATCAGGACGGCAAACGCGATTTTGCGGACCATGGATTCCTCCCTCTCTGTTTTGCGTCGAGGTCAGCGTTCGAGGTGAAATTCGGCTTGGCGCGCCTCGCTCATGAGCGTGCTCCACACGCGCTCGCGCAGCTCGGCGAAGCGCGGCTCCCGGAGCGTCTCGCGCGTGCGCGGGCGCGGCAGGTCGATCGTGATCGTCTCCTGGATGCTGCTCGGACGCCCCTTGAGCACGAAGACGCGGTCGCCCATCAGCACGGCTTCTTCGATCGAATGGGTCACGAACACCATCGTGGTCGGGCGCTGCTCCCAGATGCGCAGCAGCTCGAACTGCAGGATCTCGCGGGTCTGGGCGTCGACGGCGGCGAACGGCTCGTCCATGAGCAGCACGCGCGGCTCGACTGCGAGCGCGCGTGCCAACCCGCAGCGCTGCTGCATGCCGCCCGACATCTGATACGGATAGGCCTTCTCGAAGCCCGCCAGGCCGACCAGGTTGACGAAATAAGGGACGCGTTTCTCGATCTCGGCCCGGGGCGTGCCGGCCATGCGCAGGCCGTAGGCGACATTGTCGGACACGGTCTTCCAGGGGAACAGCCCGAAGTGCTGGAACACCATGGCGACGCCCTCGATCGGCTCGAGCACCCGCTGGTTGTCGACCCAGATCTCGCCGCCGTCCACCGACAGAAGCCCGTCGATGCAGCGCAGCAGCGTCGTCTTGCCGCACCCGGACGGGCCGACGATGGCGACGATCTCGCGCGAGCCGACCTCGAAGTCGATGTTTCCGAACACCTCTAAGGCGCCGTAGCGCTTGGCGAGGTTCTTCACCCGGATGCGAACGGGATCAGATTGGGGTTGCGTCGCGGCGGCGCGCGGCTGGCTGGCGGTCACGGTCATGGACGGGGTTCACTCGGCGGCTTGCGTCGCGGCGCTCATGCGGCCCCCATAGGCCGACGCCTGCTTGGAGCGCGCGAGCGCGTCGGGGGATGCGAATCCGGGGGCGAGGGAGGCGGAGGCGTTCGGCGGAGCTTGGTGGCGCGCGATCTCCAGCATGCGCAGCCGGCTGGTGCGGGGTTTCTTCATCGCGGTCCTCCCGGGGATCCGTTTGGCAACGGCGCCCGCGGGCCTGCGCCGGGCCGATCCGTGGTGGTTAGCAGAATGTTGCCGCATCGCCCAGAACCGATCAATGCGATCCGGGCAAGCGGAGACATTGGTTACGATGATCGCTGCGCTTCGTCCAGCGCCGCGCCGTTGCGGTTCTGCCCACCAACCGGCCCAATGGGAGCGCCGGGGTGGGAAGCTTCAAACACATTGCCACAACTCGATCCGAACTCGTCTACCTCTCGTAAACAATATCAATTCAGCAATATTTCAGCATAGGACCAGAACGTCCGTTCGGTTCACAGATTCAATACTTGCCGCGACCGTATATTGCCTCGCCGGGTCCGATGGGTCCGTCGAAATCGCTTGTTGCGAGGAAGCAGGTCGTGCGCGCCAGCACCGTCATCATGATCGCCTTTGCGGCCGTCTTCGGCCTGCTCGCGGTCTTTGTCGCGCAGTCCTGGCTCAATCACCAGGCTTCCGAGCGCATGAAGACGCTCGAGGCGCAGCAGAAGAAACCGGCCGCCGTGCAGACCATCGTGGTCGCCAGCCGGCCGCTCCGGTTCGGAAACGAATTGTCGAGCTCCACCCTGCGGGAGATCGAATGGCCGCAGGGCGCGCTGCCGCCCGGCGCCTTCGCGACCATCCGCGAGCTGACGTCCGGCGGCAAGCGCGTCGTGCTCTCCGCCATCGAGGCGAACGAGCCCGTGCTCGGGTGGAAGATCACCGGCCCCGGCCAGCGCGCGACGCTGTCCGCGGTGCTGCACGAGGGAATGAAAGCGGTGACCGTCCGGGTCAACGACGTCGAGGGTGTCGCCGGCTTCGTGCTGCCGGGCGATCGCGTCGACGTGGTGCTGACGCGCCAGACGGAGAAGAATTCCGCCACCACCGACGTGGTGATGCAGAACGCGCGCGTGCTCGCGATCGATCAGGTCGCCGATGAGCGCACCGACAAGCCGGCGGTCGTCAAGGCCGTCACGCTCGAAGTCGATCTCGTCGACGCGCAGAAGCTTTCGCTCGCCAGCCAGGTCGGGACGTTGTCGCTGGCGCTGCGCAAGGCCGGCGAGGTGGACGCCTCGACGACGCGCCCGGTCACCCTGGCGGATCTCCTCGATTCCAAATCTTCCGGAACCGGGATGCAGACCACCGTTTCGGTGATCAGGCAGGCGACCAAGACAGTCTACAGCGTGCCCCGTGAGGGCATGGATGGAGATGCGACCGCGCGCTTGGGACAGCGCAGGACGTCGCGTGACGTGGGGATGTAATCGTTTAGGCGGGGAGGCCGACGTGAACAGATTGGACAGGAGTCAACTCGCAACCGCGGGCGAGCCGCGCAGGCGCGCCAGAATGCGCGTCGCGTGCGCGGTGCGCTCGCCGCTCGGGCGTTCGCTCGCGCTGGGTCTCATGATCGCCGGCCTCGCAGGGCCGATGCTGGCGAGCACCGCCGGACCGGCCTCCGCGGAGCGTCTGCTGCGGATCAGCAGCGCCACGCGCACCACCACGGTGGGGGTCGCGGTCGGCAAGTCCGAAGACGTGCGCACCGATACGGGCTTCGTCGATATCCTGGTGGGCGATCCGGATGTCGCCGACGTCAATCCGCTGACCGACCATGCGCTCTCCGTGCTGGGCAAGAAGATCGGCACCACGCGGGTGTCGATCTACGGCGAAGGCAAGCGGCTCATCGGCGTGTTCGACGTCGAAGTGAATTACGACACCTCGCGGCTCGCGGCGGAAATCGCCCGCCAGTTCCCCCATTGCGGGATCAGGGTCTCGTCGGTGAACGGCCGGATCATGCTGTCGGGCACCGCGCCCGATGCGCCGACCGTCGAGCGCGTCGTCAACATCGCGCGCCAGTTCGGCCCCGAGATCATCAATTCCATCCAGGTGATGCAGGCCCAGCAGGTGATGCTGGAGGTGCGCTTCATCGAGATGTCGCGCCAGGCGAGCCGCGAGCTCGGCGTGCAGTGGAACGTCCAGTCGAACAACGGCCGCTTCATCGCCAATATCGGCGACCGCAGCAGCGCCCTGCCCATCTCGACCGTCGCCAGCACCGCCGCCGGCGTCCTGTCGGGCACCGCTCCGTTCGGCTTCGTGATTGGCAAGCTCATCGGCAGCGGCCTCGAGGCCGACGTGCTGATCAACGCGCTCGAAGAAAAAGGCCTCGCGCGCAGCCTGGCGGAGCCGAACCTCGTCGCGCTGTCGGGCGACACGGCGAGCTTCCTCGCCGGCGGCGAATTTCCGGTGCCGGTGCCGGGCAATCTCGGTGCCGTCACGATCGACTACAAGCGCTACGGCGTCGGCCTCGCCTTCACGCCGACCGTGCTCAGTGGCGGCCTCGTCAATCTCAAGATCGAGCCGGAAGTCAGCCAGCTCGACACCAGCCATCCGGTTCAGGTCGCCGGCATCAGCGTGCCGCCGCTCATCGTGCGCCGTGCCAGCACCACGGTCGAACTGCGCGATGGCCAGAGCTTCGTGATCGGCGGCCTGCTGCAGAGCACCGGCCAGACGGCGCAGCAGCAGCTCCCGTGGATCGGCGACGTGCCGGTGCTCGGCACGCTGTTCCGCAGCGCAGCCTATCAGAAGAACGAGACCGACCTCGCCATCATCGTGACGCCGCGCATCGTGCGGCCGAGCCGGCCCGGCGACGTGGTCGCCACGCCGCTCGACAAGACGCTGCCGGCCAACGACGCCGACCTCTTCCTGCTCGGCCGCGGCGAGGTCAACCGCACCGAGCTGCGGGTCGCCGCCGGTCTCGGTCGGCCATACGTCGGACACATGCTCGACATTTCGGGGGCCACTCATGCGATCGTGCAATAACGCCACGCGTGCCGCTGCGCTGATCGCGCTCGCGGCCGTCGCTCTCACCGCAGCCGGCTGCTCGGACATCTATTACGACCGCCGCGACACGATCGGGCTCGGCGCCGGCGATTCGCTTGCCGCCAACCAGGCCGTCCAGATGGTCGATCCGTGGCCGCCGGCGAGCGCCAGCCGGAACATCGGCTTCGACGGCTACCGGATGCAGACGGCGGTCGAGCGCTATCGTGCCAACAGGGTCATCCCGCCCACGAATTCGGGCACGAGCTCGGCCGACTACCAGCAATCGCAAGCCTCCAACCCGTCGGCGGTCAACAGCGCCTCCGCGGGTGCGGCGGTCAAGTGAGCCCGGCCGGCATGGAATCCGGGTGAGAAACACAGAGTCGACACGATGCGGATCGGACGCTCGACGGGTGCAACGAATCGAATTCGGCTGGCGGTGCTGACCGCCGACGCCGCATTCGAGCAGTCCGTGCGCGGCGCGGCGGGGGCGCTCGATATCGAGGTGCTGTCGGGTCCCATTGCGGAAACCGAGGCGATCTTCGACCCGAGCGACGCCGCGGTCGTGCTGGTCGATCTCGACGAACGCAACAGCGGCGACATGGCCGCGCTCGAGCGCCTGATGGCGCGGCTCGGCGGCTGGCCGCCGGTCGTCGTCGTCACCCAGGCGTTCGACAAGGACATCGCGCGCCAGCTGCTGCAGATGCGCGTCGCCGACTTTCTGGTCAAACCGGTTCAGCCGACCGAACTGGTGCGGACGTGCGCGCGCGTGGTGCAGACGCCGGCCGGGCCGCAGGAAAGCGAAGCCGAAATCTACACGTTCCTCGCCGCCGCCGGCGGCGCGGGCGTCACCACGATCGCTATTCAGACGGCGCTTCTCCTGCTCAACAGCGGCGAGAAGACCCGTCCGTCGACCTGTCTGGTCGACCTCGATTTCCAGCACGGTTCCTGCTGCGACTATCTCGATCTTGAGCCGCGCCTCGACCTTGGCGAGATCGAGCCGCGGCCCGAACGACTCGACCGCCAGCTTCTCGAAGTGATGCTCTCGCACCACGCGTCCGGCCTCGCGGTGATCGCGGCGCCCAACCGTCCGGCCGAGATGCGCTCCTTCGACCCCGACATGGTCACGCGCCTGCTCGACCTCGTGTCCTCGCACTTCAACTATGTCGTGATCGACATGCCGAGAACCTGGTTCTCGTGGACCGACAGCGTCCTGCTCGGCTCCAACCGGCTGTTCGTGGTGAGCGAGATGACCGGTCCAGGCCTCAAGCATGCCAAGCAGCTCGTGGCGGCGATCCGCGAACGCCTCGGCGATGGCCCGCGGCCGCAGGTGATCGTCAACCGTTTCCAGCAGGCGCTGTTCGGGGCGGGATTGCGCCGCTCCGACGTCGAACAGGCGCTCGGCGCGGATTTCCTCGCAGCGATTCCCAACGACTACGCGCTGGTACGCGAGGCGATCGATCGCGGCGTGCCGCTCGACGAAGTGAAGGCCGGCAACAAGATCACGCTGCAGCTCAAGAAGGTGATTACCGCGCAGCCTCCGGAGAAGAACGCTCAGCCGGCGTCCGCTTCGAAGAAGCTGAACCTGTCCTGGGCCCGCTAGCGCATGATTCCGAAAGAGTGGCTACGGTTTTCGGAAGAGCTCATGCACGACGCAGAAGTTCACGGCGGGACGAGGATGAGAGGAATGGCTGGGCCGCTCCAATAGGCCGGCCCGGTCGAAGCCGCGAGGACGAGTCGAGGACAGCATGGCCGGTCGTTTCACATTGCGCCGACCCGGGGTCGCGGAGTTGCCGGTGATCGAGGAGGCCCCGCCGCTCGCGCAGGCGGCCGCCTTCGCTCCCGCGGCCGAAACCGTTGTGGAGCCCCCTCCTCCGGCTCCTCCTCCGGCCGTCGTTGCGCCGCCCGCCGGAACCAATCCGCTGCTCACCGACAAGCTGCTCGACGCCAAGGTGCGGCTGCACCGCAAGCTGATCGAGGAGATCAACCTTTCGGCGCTCGAGAAGCTGCCGGAAGAGGATATGCGCCGGCACGTGCAGCAGCTCGTCTCGCAGTACATCGTGGCCGAACGGCTCGCGCTCAACGCGCACGAGCTGTCCGAGTTCGTCAACGAGATTCTCGACGAGATGACCGGCCTCGGACCGATCGAGCCGTTGCTCAAGGATCCGAGCGTCAGCGACATCCTGATCAACGGCCATGAATGCGTCTATGTCGAGCGCGGCGGCATTCTCGAGCCGACCGCGGTGCGCTTCAAGGACGAGCCGCATCTGCTGCGCATCGTCAACAAGATCGTCTCGGCGGTTGGACGTCGGGTCGACGAGTCGCATCCGCTGTGCGACGCGCGCCTGCTCGACGGCTCGCGCGTGAACGTCGCGGTGCGGCCGGTTGCAGTCGACGGCCCGCTGGTCTCGATCCGCAAGTTCTCCAAGAAGCCGTTCAGCTTGAGCAAGCTGATCGAGATCGGGGCGATCCGGCCGCAGATGGCCGAGCTCCTGTCCGCCGCCGTGAAGGCGCGGGTCACGCTGGTCATTTCCGGCGGCACCGGCTCGGGCAAGACCACGATGCTCAACGCGCTGTCCGCGTTCATCTCCGACAAGGAACGCCTCATCACCATCGAGGACGCGGCGGAGCTGCAGTTGCAGCAGCCGCATGTCGGCCGCATGGAGACGCGGCCGCCGAACATCGAAGGCAAGGGCGAAATCCGTCAGCGCGATCTCGTCAAGAACGCGCTGCGCATGCGGCCCGACCGCGTGATCCTCGGCGAGTGCCGCGGCGAAGAAGCCTTCGACATGCTGCAGGCGATGAACACCGGCCACGAAGGCTCGATGGCGACGATCCACGCCAACACGCCGCGCGACGCCCTCTCGCGTCTCGAGCAGATGATCGGCATGGCCGGCCTGCCGATGACGATCGCCAGCATCCGCGGGCAGATCGCGGCCGCCATCCGGGTCATCGTCCAGCTTCAGCGCCTGTCCGACGGCAAGCGCCGCGTAACCAGCATCGCGGAGATCACCGGTCTCGAGGGCGACATCATCCAGATGCAGGAAATCTACAAGTTCGTGCGCACGGCGACGCTCGATGACGGAACCTTGCAGGTCCATTTCGTGTCGACCGGCGTGAGTCCGCGGTTTCTCTCCGACCTGCTCGCCAAGGGCATCAAGATTCCCGGCAGCTACTTCGATCCGGGCCAGCCGCTGTAAGCCATGTCGTTCGATATCGACCCCATCTACCTCGTCTATGCCTTCGCGGCGCTGTCGGCGATTCTGTTCGGCGAGGCGATGTATCTGCTGTTCTTCTCGGCGGCCTCCTACCGCAGCCGGGTCAATCGCCGTCTGTCGCTCCTCAACGACACGTCCGACCGCCACAGCATCCTGGTGCAGTTGCGGCGCGAGCGCGGACTGACGGGAGGCGGCGATTTCCGCTTGCCGATCGTGTCCCTCAATCGCCTGGTGCTGCAGTCGGGGCTCTCCATCGGTCTCGGCCGGATCGCGTTCGGCGCCGGCATCACCGCCGCCGTGGCGTTCGGCGCCGTGCTGTTCATTCGGGGCAGTTTCATCGAGGCGGCCATCGCCTGCGTGGTGGCGGGCTTCGTGCTTCCGCTCGGCACGCTCATCATGCTGCGCAACCGCAGACAGAAGCAGTTCGGGGCGCAGTTTCCCGACGCGATCGACATCATCGTGCGCAGCCTGCGCGCCGGCCATCCGGTGCCGATCGCCGTCACCATGGTGGCGCGCGAAATGCCCGATCCTATCGGCAGCGAATTCGGCATCGTCGCCGACGAGATCACCTACGGGGCCGATCTCGAAAAGGCGATGCGCAACCTTTATTTCCGGGTGGGCCAGGACGACCTGCCGCTGTTCGTCACGGCGGTCGGCATCCAGTCGTCGACCGGCGGCAATCTCGGCGAGATTCTCGAGAACCTCTCGAAGGTCATTCGCGAGCGATTCAAGATGCGGCGCAAGATCAAGGCGCTCGCCTCCGAAGGCCGCGCGTCGGCGCTGATCCTCTCCTCGCTGCCGATCGCGCTGTTCGCCGTCATCCAGTTCGTCTCGCCGGACTTCTACGGCGGCGTATGGAAATACGATCTCACCAAGATCGCGCTCGCCTGCGCGGCCGCCTGGATGCTGGCCGGCAACCTCGTCATGTACCGGATGGTGAACTTCAGGATCTGAGCCGTGGGCACCATCTTCGATTCGCTTGCGCCGCTCGGCGAAGACCCCGGTCTTCTGCTGACCGCGCTCGTCTTTCTCGCCTCCGCCTCGCTCGCGTTCGGCGTCATGGCGATGGTGCAGACGCGCGGCGCGGTTAAGCGGCGCGCGGCAGGGATTTCCGGCGA
>CAYVBN010000464.1:0-2450 GCA_964449645.1 uncultured Hyphomicrobiales bacterium | reverse complement strand
ACGGCGGCGCTGCTCCGCCGGATCCCGCTGCCGACCTTCGCTGCGGTCCTGGCGCGCCGCGCGGAGCAGCCGCGGGACCGGCTGACCATCGCCACCGGCTGGGTGCTTCTGGCCGTGACCGTGCTGGTGATCCAGACGGCGCTCGGGCTGGTGTTCGACCCGCGCTACAAGGATTTTCCATTCGCGCCGCTGACCGCCGCGGTCGTTCCGTTTGTCGCGCTTGCGTTCCTCGGAGAGCGGAGTTCCGGCCGCCGGCAGACCGCCGAAACGATGGCCGCCGTCGTGCTCGCGCTGTCGACGCTCTACGTGGTCCTGAACGAAGGCTTCGCCAACTGGCAGTCGTTGTGGCTCTGCGCCGTCCAGCTCGTTCTGGCGCTCAGTCTTGCGGGCTCACGGGACGCGCGAAGCTGACGATCAGCAGCGCCGCGGCGAGCCCCGACAGGCCGACATTGTAGAGCACGACCCCGAAGGCGGTCGCGACGAGCGCGATCGTGAACATCGCGGTCGACGGCCGCAGGAGCTGCAGGATCGCGGCGCCGAGCGCGACGATTCCGAACACGTCATGATTGAACAGGCGGGTCGCCACGAGGCGCGTCAGGCACAACCAGGTGTTCAGGCCGCCATCGCACGCCTGGCCGACGAGCGGCTGCTCGATGACGAGATAACGAAGGTAGAAGGCGTAGCCGAGCGACAGGAATCCGATCGTCAGCAGCCAGTTGGTCTGCCGGGCGCTGGGCAGGAAGCGGGGCATCGGCAAGCTCTTCTTCGACAAGCTCTCCAGGGACGCGGCATCTTGCGGGTTTAGCGCACCGCGAGGCGCTGTCCATCGAAAACCGTCGGCTGGCAGAAGAGGCCGGCTTCTCCGAGCACCGCGCAGAGCCGGGCCGCCGTTCCGGCGTTGGACATCGGCCCGGCGATCAGCCGCAAGTCAAGGCGGCCCGATCTGTCCTCGCGCACCGCAATGACTGGCCGCAGCCCGGTGAACAGGGACGAGCGATTGCCCTTGACCGAAATCCACAGCGTGCGCACGCCCTCGAGGCTCGACGAGCCGCCGAGATCGACCCCGAACTCCGTCCGGGTGACCTGGTCGGCGTCGGCAGGCGCTGCCGCGTCTGGGGACATGCCGCCGGCCGGTATCGGGCCGGCACCCCCGTTCGTCTCCTCGAGCGGGATCAAGGGGGCACGTAAGGGATTGGCGGAGACGCTGCCGCGGACGCCGATCGATCCGGTCCGGTCGTCGAAATTGCGTTCGAGCGCTTCGAGACGCCGGGCCAGCCGGTCGCGATCCTCCGACAGGCGGCGAACCGTGGCGGCGAGGCGCTGCAGCTCGTTCTCGACTGCGGGGCCGTGCGCCACGGCACCCGCTTCCGTCGAGCCCGTGGCGGCGACATGCGCGCGTCCCAGGACGGCCCCCAGGCGGTACAGGCCCGCGTCGGAACGTGACGCCGCGACCGCCGCGGCCAGGGCCAGGACCGCGCACATGCCCCAGGCGCCGAGCCGCACGAGCGACCACCTGTCGAAATGCTCGTGTGCTTCAGGGCGCGGGCCGCTGCGCGCTGTATCCATCCAGGCGAGATCCGGCTCGAATCAGATGTTTGAAAAGGCTAGCAGAATCCCGGCCCCTCTGCGCCCCGGCGAATGTGCACGGGCAGGGCCTTTGCGCCCGTAAGGCGGCGGGCTATGACGCTGCTCGGATCAGGCCATCAAGGATCAGCATGGGGCGGACGGACCACCTCACCATCGTGCTCGCGGCGGGCGAGGGCACCCGCATGCGTACGTCGCGGCCGAAGGTGCTGCACACCCTCGCCGGCGCGCCGCTCATCGCGCACGTGCTCGCAGCCGCGATGGAGAGCGGCGGGCGAACCGCGGTGGTGATCGGGCCGGGACAGGAGGCCGTTGCGGCGGCCGTGCGGCAGGTCGTGCCGGAGGCGGAGATCTTCGTCCAACGGGACCGTCGCGGCACCGCACATGCGGTGCTGATGGCCAAGGAGGCGATCGCCCGCCATGGCGGGGACGTGGCGGTCGTGTTCGGCGATACGCCGCTGGTGCGCTCGCAGACGCTGGTTCGGCTACACGCCCCGCTCGCCGACGGGGCGGCCGTGGTGGTGCTCGGCTTTCGCGCCGCCGACCCGACCGGATACGGCCGTCTCGTGGTCGACAACGGACGGCTATTGGCGATCCGCGAAGACAGGGATGCCAGTCCGGCGGAGCGCGCGATCGATTTCTGTAATGGCGGCCTGATGGCGCTACGCGGCGACGTCGCGCTCGCCATCCTCGAGCGCATCCGCGACGACAATGCCAAGCGCGAGTTCTATCTGACCGATGCGGTCGCGATCGCCCGTGACATGGGGCTCGAGGCGGTCGCGCTCGAAACCGAGGAGGACGAGGTGCGCGGGATCAACACCCAGGGCCAACTGGCCGAGGCCGAAGCGGCCCTGCAGAAGCGGTTG
>CAYVBN010000463.1:0-1973 GCA_964449645.1 uncultured Hyphomicrobiales bacterium | reverse complement strand
GGATACCGGTTTTGGACAAGATCATGCGCCAATCTGAAGGATGGAGCGGGATGACGCCCCGCAGATAGGGTCATCCTCCTCTGGGAGCGACGATGCGCAGGCTCGTACGGGCGTTCTGGATCTTCCTCGCCCTCATTTTCGTGTTCGAGGCATGGCTGTGGGACCGGCTGCAGCCGGTCGTCGCCGCGATCGTCAACGTCGTTCCGTGGGGCAAGGTCAAACAGCGTGCCGCCGCGCTGATCGAAGCGTTGCCGCCGTGGGCGACGCTCATCGTCTTCGTCATTCCGCTGATCGCGCTCCTGCCGCTCAAGGTGCTCGAGGTCTGGTTCCTGGCGCATCGCAACTGGGGCGGCGCGCTCGTCACGCTCGTGCTCGCCAAGCTGGTTGGCGTCGGCACGACCGCCTTCGTGTTCGACGTGACGCGCGACAAGCTCCTGCAGATGGACTGGTTCCGCGCGCTCTACGAGCGGGTGATGTGGCTGCGCGATGTCACCCACGCGCTGGTCGACCCGATGATCCGCCGGGTCCGGAAGCGCTTGTGGATGTTCGCTCCACAGCGCGCCGGCCGAGCGTTCCGCCGCACGCGGCGGCTGCGCCGGCGCGCCTATGCGGCGCAGGCGCGGCCGGCGGCCTCGTCCTGACAACCGGGCGCGTCACACCGCACGTCACACCAGATGTAGCGCGTGCGGGGCGAACAGCCCGACGCCCATCAACGCAACGCCCACGATGCCGAGCCCGCCCGCAAGCCAGGCGAGGATCACCATCCCGGTGATGACCGAGGCGGAGGCGAGCACGATCCCGATCTGAAACGCCGCCGAGGCGATTTCGAACTGGTGGTATTTCGCGAACGCGGTATCGCGCGCATGTTCGGACGACTTCGCCCGCGCCAGGAGCTGCTTGCGTCCTTCGCCGGTTTCCGGCTCGTCGTCATAGCGCGCCGCCGTATTCTGCCAGAGATCGACCTGCTTCTGCAGCGCCGCCTTGGCGGCCGGATCGTTCTCCTGGCCCGCCGCGACGGAGAGCGATTCCGCCGCCGTCCGCACGGTGGTCATGCGGATCGTCTTCGCCTGGAAGAAGGCCCAGAGATTCGAGGCTTCCACGTTGGCGCTGATGGCGGTGGTCTGCGCGCTCTTTCCGAGCGTTTCGGAGAAGGCGAGAAACAGCGCGATCACCGCAATCAGCAGTGCGATCTTCCTGTTCGAGCCGGCGACGTGCTCGATGTGTTCGGCGTGTTCGGTCTGTTCGTGTGCTCCACCCACGGCATCCCCCCAGGTGCGGCTCCGACAAGGGGTGCCGTTCTAGCCCAGCCCCGGGCACAGGGGAATTGGCCGTTGTTCCTAGAAGCACGATCCGCCGAAGTGGCGAACCGGTCACGCTTGCGGATCATGTGGCGGGCGGCGGACGCGATCAGCGGCGCGGATGCGTGCTGCGATAGACTTCGAGCAACCGGTCGGCGTCGATGCCGGTGTAGATCTGCGTCGTCGACAGCGAGGCGTGGCCGAGCAGTTCCTGGATGGCGCGCAGATCGCCCCCGCGCGCGAGAAGATGCGTGGCAAAGGAATGGCGGAGCGCGTGCGGGGTCGCGCTCTCGGCCAGCCCGAGCGTGCCGCGCAGGTGCGCCATGGCAAGCTGAACGATGCGCGGGCTGAGCGGGCCGCCCTTCTGGCCGACGAACAGCGGCTTGTTGGGGGCGAGATCGTACGGGCAGAGCGCGATGTAATCGGCCACGAGCTCGAGCACGTTCTGCAGCACCGGCACCATGCGGGTCTTGTTGCCCTTGCCGGTGACCACGATGACGTCGCCCTTCCCGGGCTCGGGCACGTCCTTGCGGGCGAGCCCAAGCGCTTCCGAGATGCGCAGGCCCGAACCGTAAAGCAGCGCCAGCACGGCCGCGTCGCGCGCCAGGACCCACGGCTCGCGCGCCTCGCCCGCTCGCACCTCGGCGTCGGTGATCTGCTTGGCGGCGGCGACCG
>CAYVBN010000462.1:0-1519 GCA_964449645.1 uncultured Hyphomicrobiales bacterium | reverse complement strand
TGCTCAACGCCTGCCGCCATCGCGGCAACGCCGTCTGCCGAACGAGCCGCGGCAACACGCGGACCTTCATGTGCCCGTATCACGGCTGGTCCTACCACAACAACGGCGACCTCATCGGGGTGACCAGCCCGGAAGGCTATCCGCCCGACTTCGCCAAGAAGCTTGGCGGTCTCATCAAGCTGAAGGTCGCGATCTATCGTGGCCTTATCTTCGCAAGCTTCAACAAGGATGTGCCGAGCATCGAGGAGCATCTCGGCGACATGCGCAAGTATGTCGATCTGTGGGCCGACCTGTCGCCCGAACCCGAGTTCATCGCCGCTCATCCGCACCACTACGCCTATGACGGTAACTGGAAATTCCAGGCCGAGAACGGCATCGACGGTTGGCATGCCCGCTACACTCACGAATCCGCGTTTCAGACCATGGCCGAGTTCGGCGGCCCGCAGCCATCGGGCTCCAACTGGGCGACCGTCGGCTGCGTGCGCGCGTTCGACCGCGGCTACGGACTGATCGAGCGCCCCGGCATCACCCAAGGCCTCTCGCCGGCGCAACTCGCCGAGTTCAGGGGCATGCTGGAACGCCGGCATGGCGCCGCACGCACCGAGCTCATCTGGAAGGTGCGATACATGTTCCTGTTTCCGAACGTCTTCCTGTTCGACAATCTGATCCGCACGATCCAGCCGATCACGGTCGACCGGACCACCATCATCTCGAATCCGATCCATCTGCGCGGTGTGCCGGACGACTGGAATCGTGCCCGCCTGCCGGAGGTGCAGGCGCGGCTCGGGACCGCCGGCATGGTCGCGCCCGACGACCTCGAGATGTTCGCCTCCAACCAGACCGGACTGACGGGCGGCCAGCTCGACTGGATCGTGCTGTCGCACGGCAAGGGCCAGGAACAGCGCGGCGAAGGCTCCGAGGTGTTCGCCGAGGACACCTCGGAGCTCGGCCAGCGCGCGATCTACCGGCAATGGGCGAAGCTGATGTCGGCACCCGAGCAGACCGCGGGGAGGCGCGCATGAAGCTCACGCGCACCGAAGCCGAGGATTTCCTCTATCACGAGGCCGAGCTTCTCGATCAGCGACGCTACGCCGAGTGGCTCGATCTCTTCACGGGAGACGGCGTCTACTGGCTGCCGATGGAGGACGGGAGCGATCCCGGACTCGTGCCGTCGATCCTGCACGACGACAAGAAGATGATGCAGATGCGGGTGCATCAGTTCAGCAAGCGCCACTACTCGCAGCGCCCGCCCTCTCGCACCGCGCACGCCATCTCCAACGTCATCGTCGCGGACGGCGAGCGCGACCACGAGGCAGTCGTGCGCTGCGTCGTTGTGATCACCGAACTGCGCGAGGGCGACTATCTGCAGCGCGGCCTCGGCGAGCAGCGTGTGTTCTCGGGGCATTGCGAATATCGCCTGCGTCGGGACGAGCGGCTCGCAATAGCCATGAAGAAGCTCGTCCTGATCAATCGGGAATCCCCGATCGTCAACCTGTCGTTCCTGCTGTGACGAACCGAA
>CAYVBN010000461.1:0-1798 GCA_964449645.1 uncultured Hyphomicrobiales bacterium | reverse complement strand
CGAGATGCCGATGACGAGCGGCGAACGGTTGACGATCGACCCGAAGGTGAAATCACAGAGCACCGGCTTGTCGACGATGTTCACCGGAACGCCGGCCGCGCGCGCCGCCCCGGCGAACGCCTGCGCTTCCTCGTCGTCCTCCATCGCTCCGATCGCGATGGCGGCGCCGGCGAGATCGGACGAAGTCCAGCGGCGATGATGAACGACGACCCGTCCGTCGGCCGTGTCCGCGGCAAGTTCACGGAGATCATCGCCCGGAACAGGCGCGTAAACCTCGACCTGCGCGCCGGTGGCCGCGAGCAATTCCGCCTTCCAGGCGGCCGCCGCACCGCCGCCGGCGACGACCGCACGCTGGCCGGTGAGCGCGAAAAAGAGCGGGAGGCGCGCAAGCTGATCCATGCGGGGTGGGCGCGTCTCGGCAGGCCGGCGCGTGTCCGTCATGCGGCCCGCCTCGCGCCGCTGTTGGCATGGAAGTCGGGGCCGTTCCCGCTGCGCGCGACGAAGCCGGCGCGGATGACGAACTCCCCGAACCGCTCACCCGGCTGGCGTTCCGCCGCATAGGCGGCGAAGATCGGATCGAGCGCGGCGATGATCGCCGCGTGGTCGAGGTCTTCGGCATAGAGCTTGGAGAGACGCGATCCGTCGAAGGCGGCGCCCAGATAAAGGTTGTAGCGGCCGGGCCCTTTCCCGACCAGGCCGATTTCGGCCAGATAGGGCCGGGCGCAGCCGTTCGGGCAGCCGGTCATGCGGATGACGATCTCGTCCTCGCCGAGCCCGTACGCCGCAAGCCGTTCCTCGAGCGCAGTCACGAGGTCCGGCAGATAGCGTTCGCTTTCGGCGAGAGCGAGCCCGCAGGTCGGCAGCGCCACGCACGCCATCGCGTTGCGGCGCAGACCCGAAGCAGGCGGAAGCAGGCCGTGCGCAGCGGCGATGGATTCGATCGCCTTGCGGTCCTTCTTCGCCACGTTCGCCACGATCAGGTTCTGATTGGGCGTGATGCGGAAATCGCCCTGGTGAATCTCGGCGAGCTTCCGCAGGCCGGTGAGCATCTGCCGGCCGTTCGGCACGTCGGCGACCCGGCCGTTTTCGATGAACAGGGTGAGATGGGCGCGGCCGTTCGGGCCTTCGCTCCAGCCGTAGCGGTCGCCGGTCGAGGTGAACGTGAACGGTCTCGGCGCCTCGAGTGTCACGCCGGAGCGCCGCTCGACCTCGCTGTGGAACGCGGCGAGGCCGCGGTCCTCGATCGTGTATTTGAGGCGAGCATGCTTGCGGTCGCTGCGGTCGCCCCAGTCGCGTTGCACGGTGACAACGGCCTCGGCGACTTTCAGGACGTCGTCGGTCCGGCAGAACCCCATCAGGTCGGCCGTGCGCGGATAGGTGGCGGGCTCGCCGTGAGTCATGCCCATCCCGCCGCCGACCATGACGTTCCAGCCGACGATGTCATTCTTCGCATTCAGGATGGCGATGAAGCCGAGATCGTGCGCGAACACATCGACGTCGTTCGAGGGAGGAACGGCGAGCACGATCTTGAACTTGCGCGGCATGTACGTCTTGCCGTAGATCGGCTCAACCACCTCGTCCTCGCCGCCGAGGATGCGCTCGCCGTCGAGCCAGACCTCCCGATAGGCCGGCGTGCGCGGCGCGAGATGGTCGGAAATCGCGCGCGCCAACTCGATCGCCGCCGCGTGCGCGCGCGACTGGTAGGGGTTCGGATTGCACATCACGTTGCGGTTGACGTCGCCGCAGGCCGCGATGCTCGACAGCAGCACATCGTCGATGGTCCGGATCGTCGCCTTGA